>JBBINL010000009.1:0-33364 GCA_037443905.1 Burkholderiales bacterium
CCCGTCATTTCTTGCTCGGACGTTTCCAGTTGGTGATGCTGACCTGGCGAGCGCGTGCCACGGTCAGTGCCAGCGCTGGCGTGTCTTTTGTCAGGGTCGAGCCGCCACCGACTGTTCCGCCGGCACCGATGGTCAGCGGCGCAATCAGCACACAGTTGCTGCCAATGTGCACATCGGCCTCGATGATGGTGCGGTGTTTGAAGGCGCCGTCGTAATTGGCGGTGATGCTGCCGGCACCATAGTTGACGCGCTCGCCCACCGTGGCATCGCCCAGATAGGCCAGGTGGTTGGCCTTGGCACCTTTGGCCAGAGTGGCATTCTTGACTTCGACAAAATTGCCGATGTGCACCTCAGCGCCCAGTTTGGCACCGGGTCGCAGACGGGCGAACGGGCCAATCAGGGCGCCGGCACCTACTTCCACCGCTTCCTTGGTAGCTGGCGCACCGCCCTCGATGTGGGTGAACGGGTTAATCACGGCGCCGGCGGCAATGCTGGCGTTGCTGATGACACAGTTGGCGCCCACGCGCACACCCTCGCCCAGCGTCACCCGACCGGAAAAGACGCAGTTCACGTCGATCGACACATCCTGCGCACACTGCAGCGTGCCGCGCACATCGAGACGCGCCGGGTCGGCCAGCCGCACACCCTGTTCCATCAGCTGCCGTGCCAGGCGATGCTGGCAGGCGCGCTCCAGTTCGGCCAGCTGCACCGGGCTGTTGACGCCCGCCACCTGCACCGCATCGGTGATTTTGTGCGCCACCACCGGCACAGCGTCCGCCACGGCAAGCTGCACGATCTGGGTCAGGTAAAACTCGCCCTGGGCATTGTGGTTATCAAGGCGCGCCAGCCAGCGCTTGAGCTGCAAGGCGGGCGCGGCCATGATGCCGCAGTAGACCTCGGTGATGGCCAGTTGCTCGGGGGCGGCATCTTTCTGCTCGACAATGGCCTGCACCGCTTCGCCGTTGCGCACGATGCGGCCGTAGCCCGTGGGATCGGCAAAATCGATCGTCAACAAGGCCAGCTGCGTACCCGCACTGGCGGCAATGAGCTGCTGCAAGGTGTCGGCCTGTGTCAAGGGAACGTCGCCCGAGAGCACCACCACAATGCCGTCATCGTGCAATACCGGCACGGTTTGCTGCACCGCGTGGCCGGTGCCGAGTTGCGGCTCCTGGTGCACAAAATTCAGCACGAACGGCTCGTCGGCGCTGCGGCTCGCGGTCAGCACCTGCTCGACTTCTGCCGCCCCGTGGCCGGTGATCACGATCACCTGGCGTGCTGCCAAAGCCGCTGCCGTGTCCACCACATGCTGAACCAGGGCGCGTCCGGCCAACTGGTGCAATACCTTGGGCAGCTTGCTCTTCATGCGTGTGCCCTTGCCCGCCGCCATGATGACCACGTCCACCCCGGGAATCTGTGGCTTGCTGGATTTCCCTGTCATGCTGTTCCTCGCGCACAAAATGTTGATGCGGCTGATTATCACTGTCGCCGCCGGTCCAGGCATGGTGTCAGAATATGGCCCAGGAAAGTCAGCCATGAAGATCGATCCAGCCATCATGCGCCGGCTGTTGCAACCGCCCTGCACCATTGCGGTGGTGGGACTGTCGGCCAATCCGCAGCGTCCCAGCTTTGGGGTCGCCCGCTATATGCAGCAGCACGGCTTTCGCATCGTTCCGGTGAACCCGCGCTATGGTGCGGCGGGCGAGTCGATTCTGGGCGAGCCGTGCTACGCCAGCCTGGTTGAGATTGCCTTTGCCGTGGATATCGTCGATGTGTTTCGCCGCAGCGAAGACGTGCTGCCCATCGCCGGGCAGGCGGTGCGGATCGGTGCCAAGTGCCTGTGGCAGCAAATTGGCGTGGAAAACCTGCAAGCGGACGAAATGGCACGTGCAGCCGGCCTGATTTCGGTGATGAACCTGTGCATCAAGATCGAACATGCGCGGCTGCTGGGTACCGGGCAATCCGGCTGAATTTTCAAACTCCGTGAGGTGTCGATGATGAACCCCGTGACTGATCCCCTGGTGCTGACAAGCCGCGATGCGCGTGGCGCTGTCACCCTGACGCTGAACCGACCGTCGGCCTTCAATGCGCTGTCTGAAGCCTTGATGGCGGCCTTGCAGGAAGAATTCGATCGACTGGCCAGCGATGACACCGTGCGCGTGGTCGTGCTGGCTGCTGCGGGCAAGGCGTTTTGCGCTGGCCACGACCTGAAGGAAATGCGCGCCAAGCCGTCTTTGGCGTACTACCAGACGCTGTTTCGTCAATGTGGCAGGCTGATGATGGCGATCCAGAAACTGCCGGTGCCGGTGATTGCACGGGTGCACGGCATCGCCACCGCCGCGGGTTGCCAGTTGGTGGCCATGTGCGATTTGGCGGTGGCTGACAGCGGCGCCAGATTTGCCGTCAGCGGCGTCAATCTGGGCCTGTTTTGTGCCACCCCCAGCGTGGCGCTGAGCCGCAACCTGGGGCGCAAAGCCGCATTCGAGATGCTGGTCACGGGCGAGTTCATCAGCGCCGATCAGGCCTTGAACAAAGGCCTGATCAACCGCATCGCCGAGCCCGGGGCGCTCGATGCAGAAGTGGAGCGACTGGTGGCAAGCATTGTGGCCAAGCCGCGTGTGGCGGTGACCCTGGGCAAGCGCCTGTTCTACCGCCAGCTTGAAAACGGCATCGAGGCGGCTTATGACGAGGCAGCACAAACCATGGCCTGCAACATGATGGATCCATCGGCTTTGGAAGGCGTTCAGGCCTTCATTGAAAAACGCCCGGTACGATTGTGAGGGTATGAGGCTGTGTCTGGGCCTCAATGCATCTTGCGGGGTACATCCGAAAAAAGATCGGTCACGGGCAGCATCTGATGACCCTTGCCGATCATGGCGACGTAGTGTGCCAACGCCTCGTCCTGGATGAAGCTGGCCGACGATCTTGCCAGCAGCAGTTTGTCGGGATGCTGCGACCTGGCCACAGCAAAGCCCTGCACATAATCGACGCCAATCTCGGCCAGCAATTGCACCGTGTCGTTGTCCTCGGCCCATTCGGCAATCACCCGCATGCCCAGGTTATTGGCGAGGCTGACAATGGCCTCGACAATGGCGGTGTTGGCCGGGTGCTGATTCATGTCGACGATGAAACTGCCGTCGATCTTGAGCAGGTCGGCCTTGAACTCCTTCAAGTAAGAAAAAGAGGTGTAGCCCGCGCCAAAGTCGTCGAGCGCCACTTTGGCGCCATAGCTGCGTATCCGGTTGACAAAACGGCGGGTGTTGTCCAGGTCGTGCAAGGCCACGCTTTCGGTGATTTCAAGGCAAAGCAGGCCCACCAGATGCCTGTTCTGCTCCAGCATGGCATAAATTTCATCCAGAAACCTTTCATCGTTTAGAGAGGCTCCGCTCAAGTTCACGCAAACGAACCGGGTGTGCTTCATGTGCAGGTAATGGGTGTTGAGCCAGGCCAGGGTGGTGGTCAAAACCCAGCGGTCAATCATGCCCATGCGACCGCTCGCCTCGCCGGCTGCGATCAGGTGATCGGTGCGAACCAATCGGCCTTGCGGGTCGCGCATGCGCAGCAGCACCTCGAAATCGAGCGACTCATAGGGCGCCGTGAGCGACATGATGGGCTGCATCTCGAGGTACAGACAGTCGGTGGCCGTCGGGGTGGCGAGCAGGGCAATCAATTTCAGTTCTGCCTCGTGTTGCTGGAATGCCGCCGCGTGCTTTTCATAGACCACCAGCCCACCTCCGTTGGAGGCCTTGGCCTGACGGCAGGCGTGGTCGGCCGTTGACATCACGTCATTGAACTGCATGCCGGGGCTGACTTCGATCAGGCCGATCGAGCAGCGCACGTTGAAAGCGTTATTGCCAACGCGATACGGATGGTTGCCAAGAATGTCAAGCAGGCCATGGCACACCACCGACGCCAGGGCGATCGGCGTTGCCGGGAACACGATGATGAACTCATCGCCACCCACGCGGCCGAAATGAAATTCGCTTGACAGCAGGTCGGACACGCGCTTGCACACCTGTTGCAGCACTTCATTGCCGGCGCCATGGCCGAACAGGTCGTTGATGAGCTTGAAGCGGTCGAGGTCAAGGTAGGCCACCGCCAATGCCTTGTCATGGTTTTGTTCCTCGATGGCATCACGCAGCGCCTTTTCGATCCCGCGCCGGTTCAGTATCTTGGTCAGGGAATCATGGTTGGCCAGGAATTCCAGGTCGGCTGTGGCCCTTGATTTTTCGGTAATGTCCTGCAGCGAGCCTTCGATCTTGTCGCGCGACAGAGTGGCCCTGACGAGAAAATGCTTGGCGTCAATCGACCCAGGCGGGGGCCGGCCATCGACTTCCATCTCGATCTGGTTCTTTTCCAAAACCATTTGATGCAAACGTGCCCAGGCGCCGTCAGCAAAGTAGTTCTGCCAGCCGCTGTCCTCGTTTTTCGGCACATCGGGCCCCAGCATGTCGCGCAGGGCCGGATTGACGCTCAGGAATCGGCCGCGCTGGTCAAGCGTGAACAGGCCGATGGGCATGGCTTCGTAGGTGTGCGCCAGTTCGGCTTGCAATTCCAGCCGCTGCTCATGCTCCATGCGCATATGTTCGGCGATCGCCAGCGCGGCCAGCAGGCTCGACGACAGGGCGGCAGTGACACTGTTGACCGATCCGATCAACCCCTGGATGCCCAGTGCCGCTGCCAGCACCTCGTAAAGGCTGGCGACCAGCGTGATACTGATGGCCAGGCTGTACCAGATGGCGACACGCGATTTGGTGATCAGCAGAATTCGGACCAGCAGAAAAATCAGCAGTGAAATGCCGACGCCAGCAACAATCCAGATCAGTTGCAAGAACGAAGCATAGGACAGGGTAAGTGACAAAAAAAGCAGGGGTAAACAGGTCCATTGCGCGACTCTCACGATGAGCTTGTAACCGACCCGTGCCAGATCCTCCTTGAAAAGCGAGGTGAACAGCGTCAGGGTCAGGATGTAATAAAAGGTCAATGTGACAGATCTTGTCAGCATCAGCCATTCTTGCGGCACGATGTTGCCCAACCATTGCGTGTCCCAGCCGGCAGAGAGGGATGCCATGCGCAAATTCATCACCAGCCAGGCTGCGAACAAGACATACAGACTGTTGCGATTGATCAAGGCTGTGATCAGGATAAAACCCGCCAAAAGCAAAATGCCACCATCGAGCAGGCCGGATTTGCGATGAAATTCCTGACTGGCAATCTGCAAATCTGCCGCTGGCCATTGAAGCACGGAAAGACGGGCCGGTCCGATGGCGCTGGCGCGGCACAGCACCTGCCCGGCTGTCCATGAAGGACCCGGTTCAAGAGCAAAACCCGCCTTGATCGCCAACATGCTGCCTGTGGAGCCTCGGCGACTGGCGCTGCCCAGCGGGCTGAGCGAGCTGGCATCCCAGCAGGTGATGTCCATGACGTGGCGAGAAGGGAATTCAACCATCAGCGGTGATGGGTCGGCAGCTTGGGCAAGCGCAAAAGAAAACCAGACGGGTGACTCCGAGAGCCGGGTGTCATGGAACAGACTCATGGGGCGGCCCTGTAATTGCGTCAGCGCCTGTGCCGGCTCCATGATGCTGGAATCCCCTTGAATCGCCTGGAATTGCAGTTGCTGCGGTTCGGCAACGGGGTATTGCGCATTCCAGGTAAAAAGGGCCAGCAAAGACATGAGCCCAATGAACAGGGGCAGCGCGTAGATTGAAAAAATGGACAGCAGAAGATCCAGCCAATGGTTGAGCTGTTCAATCCGCATCCACGACGCGATGGAGTGTTTTGGCATTTCTTCCATTGATTTGTGCTTTTTTCCAACCTTGGCATGATAAGGCAGGCCGTGCCTTTGGTGCTTTCGGGTGAATGTCAGTTGCGGGGCCGGGTGTTGCTGCCGCGAGTCAACCTCCGACCCACCGGCTTTCACATCGGAAGCATGGCCCTGTGCTCGGGCATCCCGGACATGGCCATGGGCGCGACAAACTGGTCATCAGGCTCACTCAGGTCGATGTCCGGGTGATGGATGCTGCACATGAAACCGAGCAATGGGTGCCTGGCTTGTGTCCAGCGATCTTGCGCGGTTTCGACATTGAAAGACATGATGCGATGCGGCAGATTGCCAACATGGTGAACGGGGATGTAGCCAACGCCCGGAAAGACATCGTTGAACATCAGTCGGTCATAGGTCCGGTCGACGGGGGCGCGCGCAGTCACCACCATCCATTCAACGCCTATTTTCAGGCAATACTGGAAATAGGCCTTGAACAGCACGGTGGTCACCAGGCGTCCGCCCTTCTCGTTGGTGACGCCCAGCCGGGTTGCCTCTGCCAATGGTCGCACCCTGAGCCATTCGGGTAATTCGATCGACTGCTCCAGGGATAGCGGTTTGTACTGGTTGGTCTGGATGCGCATGGTGCCCAATGGGCTTGCGTCCAGTTTTGATTCCGCCAGCAACACCACCACGCCGTTTTCGGCATCATCGGTTTCGGCCGTCTTGAGCGTTTCCGCAAATTCCGGCAAATGGCGGGCATAGGCCGCGTGGCGAATCTGGACCGCCTTGCTCAAATCTGCTTCGTTGCGGACCAGACGAACCGTGAACGGAAGCAGTTCCTCGGGCAGGGCGGGTTGCACTGGCACGGTTGCGCGTGATGGCAGTGTGTTGAAGCTGAAAGCACTGGAGACGGTGGCTGGTGTGGGGTGAAGCATGGTGATATTCCTCGCAAAAGTACGGTTGGACAAGCCGGATGGACCGTACAAATCCATCCAGCTTGCCGAGTGTAGGATTGCGTCAGGTGCCAGTCACCAACTGTTTGTTGCTTGTTACAAAATCGCTTTTTGCACGCTGACCGACAGGTTGCGCAGCCTTTTGTGCATGCACAGCACCGCCTGGTCCTTGCTCAGCAGCAAGGCCCGATGCGTCACTGCCAGGTCAATGAACATCTGGTCATCGGGGTCGCGGCAGGTGACACAGGCTTTGGGCGCGGGGTCGACCAGCCTGGCCTGGCCATCGAACCGGGCCAGCACCTGCGCGGCACTGACCTGGTAATGCGCCATGCGCGGCGCGATTCTGGCGTAGCCCAGCACGCGCACCAGTTCATCGCGCATGGCCTGGGTGGCGATCCATTGCAGCTGATGCGCTGCCAGCGCCGACTTGAGCGGTCGTGCGGCAGGGTCGTCAAAGACAAAGGCGTCGAGCACGATGTTGGTGTCGAGGACGGCAAAATTGGCGTCAGCGCACACGGTCGCTGCGCTCCAGGTGGTCCGGCCCCAATTTTCCGGCGACCATGTCAAAGCGGAACAGCCTGCATTCGATGGGGCCGTTCCACATGGGCACGCGGCGGCTTTCCTTGAGGCGCATTTTGCCGGGCAGTTTGAGGTCGGGGGATAGCACCCAGGCGGTCCAGCCGGCATAGTGCTTCTTCCAGTGGCTGGCCAGCTGGCTGAAGAATTCACCGGCGCCCCCGGTTTGCGGCAGCTCGCGGGCGCCGTAGCGCGGCATATTGGGGTCGTCTTCAAAACTGCCGTCATTGGTCGCATGGCGTGGGCCGCCTTTGGCGATGCCGCCCACGTCGATACGCTCGCCATACGGCGGGTTGAGCACCAGCACGCCGCCACCCGTGGCGTGCACGTCGATGGGCGGCATGCGCTGCAAGGCATCGCCGCCGCGAAACTCGATCACGTCGGCGACGCCGGCGCGCTCGGCGTTGCGCTGGGCAAAATCGACCATGCGGTGCGCCACGTCGCTGCCAAAAATGATGGGTTTTTGACCGGGCGTTGGGAACACCTCGGCATCGAGCGCCTCTTGCCTGATCACGTCCCAGACGGGCTTTTGAAACGGCACGTATTTTTCGAAGGCAAAGCGTCGGCGGCTGCCGGCGGCAATGTTGCAGGCCATTTGCGCCGCTTCGATGACGATGGTGCCGCTGCCGCAGCAGGGGTCGTACAGCGGCTTCAGATCTTCCTCGCCTTCCAACCAGCCAGTGGCGGCCAGCATGGCGGCGGCCAGCGTTTCTTTCAGCGGCGCGTCGCCCTTGTCAACGCGCCAGCCGCGCTTGAACAACGGCTCGCCCGAAGTGTCGATGTAGAGCGAGCAGGCGTCGGTGGTCAGGTGCGCGTAGAGCCGCACGTCGGGCCACTGGGTGTTGACATCCGGGCGCACGCCATTGGCCACTGCGCGGAAGCGGTCGCACACCGCGTCCTTGATCTTCAGGGCAGCAAAGTTCAGCGAGGTCAGCGGGCTGTGCTGGGCCGTGATCTCGACCTTGATGCTCTCGCGCGGGGTGAACCAGCGCTCCCAGGCCACATTGCCAGCCGCACGGTACAGGTCCTGCTCACTGCGGTATCCGGTGTAACTCAGCAGCACCAGCACGCGCTGGGCCAGGCGGCTGTGCAGGTTGAGCCGCATGGCCTGCGCCAGCGAGGTGCGCACCGCCACACCGCCGCGTTGCCGGGTGATGCAGCCCGGCGGCAAGCCGGTGATGCGCAGCACCTCGTGCGCCAGGTAGTCCTCGACGCCAGCGGCGCAGGGAAGAAAGAGTTGGAGTTGCTGCATGAATTGCCTGATCAGTCAGAGGCGGGCCGTGTCGCCTTAGAAGGCCTTGCGCAGTGAAGCCGGTGCAATGCGCAGGCCTTCACGGTATTTGGCCACAGTGCGGCGTGCGCATTCAATGCCCTGTTCCTTCAGCATGTCCGACAACTGGTTGTCACTCAGCGGCTTTTTCGGGTTTTCGGCGGCGACAAACTGCTTGATCAGCGCGCGCACCGCCGTGCTCGACGCGTTGCCGCCCGACTCGGTGCTCAGACCGGAGCCAAAAAAATACTTGAGCTCGAATGTGCCATAGGGTGTCGCCATGTACTTGGCAGTGGTGACGCGGCTGATGGTGGACTCGTGCAGGCCCAGCTCGTCGGCAATTTCGCGCAACACCAGCGGGCGCATGGCCAATTCGCCATGCACAAAAAAGCTTTTCTGGCGTTCCACAATGGCGCTGCTGACCCGCAAAATGGTGTCGAAGCGCTGCTGGATGTTCTTGATGAACCAGCGCGCCTCCTGCAAGCGTTGCTGCAGCGCGGCATAGCTGGCCGCATCGCTGTTGCCGGCCTTGTGGCCCTTGAGCGCGTTGGCATAAATGTCATGAACCCGCAAACGGGGCAAAACGTCGGGATTCAGGCGCACCTGGAATTTCAACTGGGAGCCCGTTCCGCTGGCCACCACCAGCACATCGGGCACCACGATGTTGCGCTCGACACTGACAAAGCGGCGCCCGGGCTTGGGTTCCAGCCGGCCAATCAGGGCGATGGCGGCGCGCACCTGAGCGTCGCTGGCGCCGCACAAGAGCGCCAGGTGCTTGATGTCGCGGCGGGCCAGCAAGTCCATCGGCTGGTCACAGATGCGCAAGGCCACGGCCAGCGTGTCGGCATCCTGGCCGGGAACGCTCTGCAGCGCTTGCAGTTGCAGGCGCAGGCATTCAGCCAGATCGCGCGCGCCGACACCGACGGGCTCCAGGCTCTGCAGCAGGCGCAAAGCCACGGTGAAGTGGTGTACCAGTTCCTCGATCTGCCCGGTATCAGCGCCAGCCAGGCCGCGCGCCAGATCGTTCAGGTCATCTTCCAGATAGCCGTCGTCATTGAGCGACTCGATCAAAAAATACAAAGCGGCCTGGTCTTCCTGGCACAGGCGCAGGGTGAGCGCCTGGCGTTGCAAAAAGCTTTGCAATGATTCCTGGTTGCGCGCCATTTCGGTGGCATCCGTGTCGTCGTCGCCACTGAGGTTGTTGCCACGCGGACCTGCCTCGCCGCCCCACTCGCTGTCGTCGGGGCTCAAGCTGAGGCTGCCGTCGCCTTCCCAGCTCGGGGCTTCGTCCATGGCGGCGACCGGATCATCTGTTGAGTTTTCAGCGCTGACCCCGGACGAATAGCTGTCGGCAGCACCACTGTAGGCTGCAGACTCCAGTTCACGGTCATGCTGGCTGACCGCAGCATCGGCCTGCGCCAGGCCAAATGATTCGCGCTCCGCCACTTCTTCGCTGCGTTCCAGGAACGGGTTGTCGTCGAGCATCTGGTCCACCTCGCTGCTGAGCTCGAGCGTGGAGAGCTGCAACAGCCGAATCGATTGCTGCAACTGCGGGGTGAGCGCCAGATGCTGCGAGGTGCGTAAGGACAGACCCTGCTTCATGGAAGAGCAGTACACGAAGTGACAAGCGTGGGGGCCATATTCACATGCGAAAGTGTTCGCCCAGGTACACCCGGCGCACCTCGACGTTGTCGATGATCTCGGCAGGTGTTCCCTCTGCCAGCACGCTGCCGTCGCTGATGATGTAGGCGTGATCGCAAATGCCCAGGGTTTCACGCACGTTGTGGTCGGTGATCAGCACGCCGATGCCGCGGCTTTTCAGGAAAGAGATGATGCGCTGGATCTCGATGACGGCAATCGGATCGATGCCGGCAAAAGGCTCGTCGAGCAGGATGAAGCGCGGCTGGGTCGCCAGGGCGCGGGCGATCTCGACGCGCCTGCGTTCGCCGCCCGACAGCGCCAGGGCGGGCGACTCGCGCAAATGGTCAACCCGCAAATCCTGCAGCAAGCCGGTCAGGCGCTGCTCGATCTCGGCCCTGGTCAGTCCCTTGCCCTGCGCATCATGTTGCAATTCCAGCACGGCGCGCACGTTTTCCTCGACATTGAGCTTGCGAAAAATCGAGGCTTCTTGCGGCAGATAGCTCAGGCCCAGCCGCGCGCGCCGGTGTATCGGCATGTGTTCAATGGACTGGCCATTGATGGTGATGTCGCCCGCGCTGGCGCGCACCAGGCCCACAATCATGTAGAACGAGGTGGTTTTTCCGGCGCCGTTGGGGCCCAGCAGCCCCACCACTTCGCCCTTGCGCACCGTCAGTGAAACGTCCTTGACCACCTTGCGGCTGCCATACATTTTTTGCAGGTGGTGCACTGCCAGGCAATTTTCCGGCAGATCGATGTCGGGTGCGGGGGTGGTCGTGCTCATGTCAGGCAGGGGCGTTACTGCGCGGAGCCGCCCAGAGTCGGGCTGCTGCGCAGTGGCGTGCTGCTGGCGGGCATTGGCGCCGGTGCGCTCTTGGGTGTCAGCATGGCGCGAACCCGGCCCGCCGGCGCGCTGCGCTGGCCGGCGCTGACCTGGGAGCCTGTGGCCGCAGTGCCATCGAGCGTGAAAACTTCGGTCGCATTGTTGTAGGTGATGACGCCGGCGCTGAATTCGTCGTTGAGCCTGGCACCCTGCAGGCGGCGCAATTGCGCCTGGCCGATGAATTTGACGGTGTCGAGGCGACCGTCGTAGTCGATGGTTTCGCCTTCGCCCTCGATGGTTTCATCGACGCCTTCGCGTTTCTGCCGGAAGAAGGCACGCTGGCCGGGCGCGCCCGTGACCACGCCATACTGGAAACCCTGCGGGTCCTGGCGTACCTCCAGTTTGTTGCCGCGCAGCAGGATCGTGCCCTTGGTCAGCACCACGTTGCCAGTAAAAATGCTGATTTGATTGGCGTCGTCATACCGCATCGCATCGGCCTCGATGTTCATGGGCTTGTTCCGGTCGGCCTTTTCCGCGCAGGCAAGTGCTGCGGACAGTGCCAGAACCCAGGCGACGCACCAGGAATGGAGAGGGATTTTCATAAAGGCATGAATCTTGCATGAGTTTTTGCAAGATTGTAGCGGACAACACCCGCTTTCGCTCTGGAAAAGCCCTGGATTGCAGGGCCGATGTTGAAGACGGCGGTCTCAGCGGGTGCGGCGGATCTGGTCGGATAGATGGTCGGCCACCTGCAGCACCCGATCCATGCTTTTTGCCAGTGCGCCATCGGTGTAATAACGGCCCGCGATGCCCAGCGCGGGCACGCCTTCGACCTGATAGGCGGTTTGCAGTTGCCGGGCGTGCGCGGCTTTGGTGGAGACGGCAAACGAGTTGAACTGTTCGGTGAAGCTGGCCCGGTCAACGCCCTGCTTGACCACCCAGTCGGTGATGGCCGCTGGCTGGCTCAGGTTTTGTTTCTGGCCGTGAATGGCGGCAAAAACCCGCGTGTGCAGCTGCTCGAGCAGGCCCATCGCCTGCAGCGTATAAAACAGGTGCTGCTGGGGTACAAAGCTGCCGCTGAAGGCAACCGGCACGCGTTTGAAGTCCACGTCTTTGGGCAGTTTCCCGACCCATGCCGACAGCACCGGCTCGAACGCGTTGCAGTGCGGGCAGTTGTACCAGAAGAATTCGATCACTTCGATCCTGTTGGCGGGCGCGTCGACCGGGGCCGGGCGATTCAGCACCAGAAAATCGGTTCCCTCGCGCGGGGCACTGGCTTGCGCAAGCCCCAGTTCGGGTGTCAGAAGGGCCGCGCCAAAAGCCAGGGCTCCGGTATGGGTCACAAACGCACGACGTAGCATGTTGAATGGTCTTGAAGGTGAAAGAATCCGCTTATGAGCAGGCTGCTGTGGCAAAGTTCAGCGCTGCACGCGCACCAGTGCCGCTTCAATTCCGGCGCCCTCGAGACTGGTTTTGGCGGCTTCGGCTTGTTCGCGCTTGTCAAACGGGCCCACCCGCACCCGGTAGACGGTGCGGCCTGCCTGCTCGCGTTCGGTGATTTTGGTTTCAATGCCTGCCAGCGACAACCTGGCGCGCTGCGCCTGGGCATCTTCGGGCGTGCGGTAGGCGCCGACCTGGATAAAGTAGCTGAAGGGGTCGGCCGTGCTGCTGGTTGCCGGCAAGGAGCTGCCCTGGGTTCGTGACTTGACCAGATCGCCCAGGGGGTCGGCACTCGCCGCCGGGTTGGTGTCGCTGCCGGTTCCCGCGGCTGATGCGGCGCCGGCAGTGGCGGGGGCCAGCGGCCTGGCTGGATTCTTGCCGTACAGGGGCGCGTTAGGGTCCCAGTTCCTGTTCTTTTCAAGCTCGGTGGCATCCTGGTCCGCGTTGCGGCTGGCCGCCTTGTTGAAAAACAGGATTGGCACTTTGGTGACATAGACGGCCACCGCCAGCGCCAGGCCCAGCCCCACCAGAAGCCCGAGGATGAAACCCAATAAGGTGCTGCCACGTTGTTGTTGCATGTGATGCCTTTGCCTGTCCTGGAGTTACATTTTTTCGGGCGCGCTCACGCCAAGCATCGCCAGGCCATTGCGCAACACCTGTGCGGTGGCGGCCACCAGCGCCAGCCGCGCCAGCTTGACCGGCTCATCGTCCACCAGAATGCGCTCGGCGTCGTAATAGCTGTGGTAGCAGGCGGCGAGTTCACGCAGGTAAAAGGTCACGTCGTGCGGCGCAAAACCTTCGGCCGCGGCGCTCAGCATGTCGGGGTATTTGGCCAGCAACAGCATCAGGGCCAGCGCCTGAGGGCTTTGCAGAGGCGACAAATCGATCTGCTTCAGGCTGGCCACATCACCGCCCCAGGCGGCCAGCACCGAGCAGATGCGCGCGTGCGCGTACTGCACGTAGTACACCGGGTTGTCGTTGTTCTTTTGCACCGCCAGGTCGACGTCAAACGTGTATTCGGTATCGGGCTTGCGGCTCAGGAGAAAGAAGCGCACCGCATCCTTGCTGGTCCACTCGATCAGATCGCGCAGCGTGACGTAGCTGCCGGCGCGCTTGCTGATCTTGACTTCTTCACCGCCACGCACCACGCGCACCATGGTGTGCAGCACGTAGTCGGGAAAACCTTGCGGAATGCCCACGTCTGCCGCCTGCAGCCCGGCGCGCACGCGGGCGATGGTGCCGTGGTGGTCGGTGCCCTGGATGTTGATGACTTTCTGGAAGCCGCGCTCCCACTTGGTGATGTGGTAGGCCACGTCAGGCACGAAGTAGGTGTAGCTGCCGTCTTTCTTGCGCATGACGCGGTCTTTGTCGTCGCCGTAGTCGGTCGACCTGAGCCACAGCGCGCCGTCCGCCTCGAAAGTCTTGCCGGTCTCGACCAGACGCTTGACCGTGGCTTCGACCTTGCCGCTGGTGTACAGGCTGCTTTCCAGAAAATAGTTGTCGAACTTGACGGCGAAGGCGGACAGGTCGAGGTCCTGTTCGTGGCGCAAATAGGCCACGGCAAACTGGCGGATGCTCTCGAGGTCGTTGGCATCGCCCGAGGCCGTGAAGGCGCGGTCATCCGAAGTGACCAATTTTTTGGCCAGGAAATCGGCTGCGATGTCGGCGATGTACTCGCCGTTGTAAAAATTTTTGGCTGCCGGGTTGTCGGGGTCGGTCGGCCAGCAGGCGTCACCCGGCTTGAACCCCTGGGCGCGCAGTTGCGTGCTGGTGGCCAGCGTGCCGATCTGGACGCCGGCGTCGTTGTAATAAAACTCGCGGTACACCAGCCAGCCCTGGCTTTCGAACAGGTTGCAGATGGCATCTCCCAGCGCCGCCTGGCGGCCATGGCCCACATGCAGCGGCCCGGTCGGGTTGGCCGAGACGAATTCAACCAGCATGCGCTGGCCGTTGTCGGCTTGCGTGCCATAGCGGCTGCCCTGCAGCAGCACCGAGCGCACCACCTGTTGCTTGGCGGCAGGCTTGAGCCGGATGTTGATGAAGCCTGGGCCGGCAATCTCAAGTGCGTCGACCCAGGTCTGGTAGGGCGCCGAGGCGCGCAACAGGGTGCACAGGCTTTCGGCCAGCTGGCGCGGGTTCTGCTTGAGTGGCCTGGCCAGTTGCATGGCGGCGTTGGTGGCCAGATCGCCATGGGCGGCCAGCTTGGGCGACTCGAACGCCGCCCTGGCACCGGCACCGGGCTGCAGTTCTTCCAGCGTGGCACGCAGGATTTCGAGCAATTGGGTTTTGACAGTCAGCATCAGCCGATTTTACGGGCTGGCCTGCGCGCTGCTGGCCACGGCGCGCGCCAGGCACAGGTCGGCCCAGGCCTGGGCCTTGTGCTGGCCGTGGCGCAACAGATACTCCGGTGGATAGGTGATGACCACCGGCACGTTGGCAAAGCGCCAGACCTGGCCGCGCAATTTGCCCAGCGGCAGCCGGGCCTGCTCGGGTGGGGTCTCACTGAGCAGCAATTGCATGGCAAAACGCCCCATGGCGACGATCACCCTGGGCTGGGTCAGGGCGATCTCGCGGCGCAAAAAGTGGGCGCAGGTGGCCAGTTCGGAGGCGACGGGCGCGCGCATCAGGGCCGGGCGGCACTTGAGCACATGCGTCAGGTAGGCGCGCAAAGCAGCTGCCTGCGCGCTGTCCGGGCTGCTGGCGCGGTTCCAGCGCTGCACGCCCACCGCGCGCAGCATGTTGTCGAGCAACTGGCCCGCGTCTTCCACAAAGGGCTGGCCGCTGCGTTCCTGCGTTTCGTCCGGCGGGTCAGCGACCACCAGCCAGTCGCAAGGCATGGCCGTCTGCGGTGCCGCCAGCACCGGCGCACGGCGCCCCAGGCACATGGCGCAGGCCTGGCAGTGGCGCACGGCCTCTGCCAGGTCGGGCCAATCCATGGTGTCAATGCCGCCGGCCAGTGCGGTCAAACGGGTCGGGCCTACGGGTCGGGTCGTCTGTTGGGCCGCAGAACGAGAACTGGCGCCATGGTTGGCAGGCAGGACGCGACTGGCCACGGCTTCAGGCTCGGCAGGTGGCGCTGCGGCCTGAACGCGCCCGGGACGGCTGGCGCCGGCATCGGTCACCGCCTGCGCCGCGCTGCCAGGCACCCCGGCCAATGCCGTCTGTGGGTGGACTTCGGGGGCCGCCTCGGTGGTCAGGGGCTGCCAGACGCGTACGCCCATTTCCAGCAGCATGGCGCGTTGGCGCGGGTCCAGATCCAGGCTCATGGCGTCTGGCCCTGATGGGGCGGCGCGTCGAGTTGCAGGCTCATCACGACCGCATCTTCACGCCTGCCCTGCGCCGACGGGTAATACTGGCGGCGCACGCCCACGCAGCGAAAACCATGCGCCTTGTAGACGTGGGTGGCGCGGGTGTTGCTGTCGCGCGCCTCCAGCCACAGCCATTGCGCGCCCTGGCCACGCGCCCACAGCGCCAGCGCATCGAGCATGACGCGGGCCCAGCCCTGCCTTTGGTGGGCCGGCGCAACGGTGATATTGAGCAGATGCACCTCATCAACGCCTTTCATGGCGACAAAATATCCCAGCAGGGTGTCGCCAGCCAGCAGCATTTGCGCCTCGTAGGCGCTGGCCAGGCAGTCGGCAAAATGGCACCGTTGCCAGGGGTGGGGGTGGGCTTGTTGCTCCAGCGCGGCGACGGCATCCAGGTGGCTCTCGCCCATGGGCTCGAAACGCACCGTCAAAGCCTGGTCGGGCGATGGCGTCGTCATGGTGCGTCGGCGCTCAGCGCCTTGATGGCGGCGCGTTCCTGCGTGGTCTGTGCCACCTTGTCGCGAATGTAGGTGGGCAGGGCGTGCTCGGCTGCCACGGCAGCGCCCGCGGCCAGCAGGGCCGGTGCCAGGCGCAGCAGGGCGGTGGCGCTGGGCAGGGCCGCGATGCGCTTGGCCAACCCGGGCAAGCGAGCGCCATAGTTGTCGAACACATTGCCGGCCAGCACATTGGCGCCGTCGCAGGCCAGTTGCTCGGGCTTGATCAGCCGGTTGCTGCCAGTTTGCGACCAGCTGCCGTTGGCAAAGGCATAGTCAGCCGTGTACAACTCGTCCATCCGGGCATCGATCAGGGCGGTGACGGCAAAGCGCTGTGCGTCGTGGCTTTGCCAGCGCGCCTCCTCGGCCACGGCCAGCAGGGTATTTATCGGCAACACCGGCAGCGCGGCACCAAAGGCCAGCCCCTGGGCCACCGAGCTGGCGGTGCGCAAGCCGGTGAACGATCCCGGGCCGGCACCGAACACAATCGCATCCAGGTCGGCAAACTGCAGTTCAGCCTGCGCCATGAGTCGCAGGATGTCGGGAATCAGGTGGGTCGATGTCTGCGCGCCGCCCGCCGCCGTGTGTTGCCACAGCGTGGCGGCAGTGCCTGCGCCGCGTTGCAGCGCCACCGACATCTGGTCGGTGCTGGTGTCCAGCGCCAGCAGATTCATGGTGGGCGCAGCAAGGTGACCGGGGCGTGCAAAGGGGCAAGACATGGGCCGATTATCCGTGCTGCGCCTGCCTGTCGTGGCTCAGACACCTTTATGAGGATGCCGCCAGTTTGACGTCGTCGATCTGCGCCGGATCGATGAATGCCCGGGCGTAACTGAGGTAAACCCCTTGCTTGATGAAGATGTCGAACAGGTCGGGGTCAATATGGCCCTCTTCCTTCATTCTGGCCATGATGCCGATGGCCTGTGACAGTTTCAGGCCCGGCTTGTAGGGCCGGTCCGAGGCGGTCAGGGCCTCGAAAATATCGGCAATGCCCATGATGCGCGCCTGCACCGACATCTGCTCGCGTGTGAGCCCTTTGGGGTAGCCCTGGCCATCCATGCGCTCATGGTGACCGCCGGCAAACTCGGGAACGTTTTGCAGATGTTTGGGCCAGGGCAATTTTTCCAGCATCCGGATGGTGGCCACGATGTGGTAATTGATGGTGTCGCGCTCGGCCGGTGTCAGCGTGCCTTTGCGGATGCACAGGTTTTCGGTTTCATCCACCGACAGAAAATCGGCCTGACGGCCTTCCGGGTCGCGCCATTGGTACTGGCTTGCGATGCGGCGCACGCGCGCCACGGCCGCATCGCTCATGAACTCACCACCTGTGTTGGTGGCGCGCAGAAAGCTGCGTTCTTCGTCGAGTGCGGCAAGCTGCTTTGGCAGGCACGCCAGTGCCGCGCGCTCGGCGGCGTCATCGACACAGGGGCGCAATGCCAGTTGCTGGCGCAGGGCGGCAATTTCGGCGTCGCGCTTGAGCACCTCGAAACGGGTGTCGATCAGGTCGATGCGGTCGTACAGGGTTTGCAGTTTGGTGGCTTTGTCCACCACATGCACCGGGGTGGTGATCTTGCCGCAGTCGTGCAGCAGGCCGGCAATCTTGAGCTCGTAGCGGTCCATTTCCGTCATCGAAAAATCCGCCAGCGGCCCTTCCTGGTTTTGCACGGCCGCCTCGGCCAGCATCATGGTTAGGGTCGGCACCCGCTGGCAATGGGCGCCGGTGTAGGGCGATTTTTCGTCGATGGCCAGGTTGATCAGGCTGATGAAGGATTCGAACAGGTCTTCCAGTTGTTTGATCAGCAAGCGGTTGTTCAGCGCAATGGCCGCCTGCGACGCCAGCGACTCCACCAGTTGCTGATCGGCCCTGGAAAACGGCACCACCTCGGTGCTGCCGGGGCGCGTGGGGTTGAGCAATTGCAGCACGCCGATCACATCGCCGTCCTGGTTGCACATCGGCACGGTCAGAAACGACCGGGAGCGGTAGCCGGTATGCAGGTCAAACTCGCGGGTGCCGGAAAAGTCGAAATTGGGGTCGCTGTAGGCGTCTTCGATGTTCACCGTGACACGATGAATGGCGGCATAGGCAGCCACCAGCGAGTCGTTGGGCGCGCCGGTGGCGTTGGTGAGTGGCAAATCCGGGAAATGGATCGGCGCATCGGTGCTGCCACCCATGGCAATGTGCAGCGAATCATTGCGCAGAATTTCAAACTTCAAATGGTCGGCATTGGCGCCCTTGCTGTAAATCGTGCCGCCGTCGGCGCGGGTGATGCCTTTGGCCGCCAGCAATATGGACTCCAGCAGGCGCGTGATGTCGCGCTCCTTGGACAGCGCCGCGCCAATCTCATTGAGTTGCTCCAGTCGCCCGAGCAGGCCGGCAACGGTATCGAGGTCAGTGTTCTTTGGAGTGATAGCCATGGTGTATTGTGGCAAAGCTACTGTCGCGCGTGGCGCCGGTTGGCGGGCAGCGGCTGCGGAAAACTTGAGCGAAAAGGGTTGATGTCGAGTCCGCCGCGGCGCGTGTAACGGGCATAAACGCTGAGCTTGTGCGGCTGACAGCGTGCCGTGATATCCATGAAGATGCGTTCCACACAATGCTCGTGAAAGCCCTGGTGGTTGCGCAGGCTGACGAGGTAGCGCAACAGGCCGGCCTGGTCAATCTGCGGTCCGAAGTAGCTGATCTGCACGCTGCCCCAGTCGGGCTGGCCGGTCACCGGGCAGTTGCTGCGCAGCAGCTGGCTGGTCAGCACCTCGGACACCGGCGCCTCAAGGGTGGCAGCGCGCAACAACTCGGGTGCCGGCGTGTAATGCGCACAGTCCAGGTCGAGCCGGTCCAGGCTCAGGCCGTCGAGCTCCTCGATCGGCTCACAGTCAAACAGCTCGACGGGCACCAGCTTGACGCCCACACTGGACTGCACCACGGCGCCGCGCCAGGCCGCCTCGGTCAGGTCGGCACGCAGGCGCTCCAGCACCTCGGTGGCATCTGCGAAACGGCTGTTGTTGAAGCTGCCCAGGTACAGCTTGAGCGACTTGCTCTCGATCAGGTTGACCGACTCGCAGGGCACCGTGATGTGCGCCAGCGCCACCTGTGGCTTGCCGCGCGCATTGAGCCAGCTGAGCTCGAATGCGGTCCACAGGTCGGCCCCCAGAAATGGCAGTGTGACCCGGATGCCCAGCTCGGCCCGCTGCGGCGCGCGGGCGATGGGAAACAGCAGGGCGGGGTCGTACTGGTCTGCATATCGCGTGGGTTGACCTAGCGGGGCAAGGGCGGACGAAGTCATCAAAGGTGCCAAACCAAGTGAAACGCCCGATCCCTTGACCGGGCTCTGATCAGCCTGAATCTACCACCAGTCTGATCGCCCGGCACAGCGCCAGGGCGTTGCCATCAATCGGGGGTGCTTTCGGTGATCTCGTCTTCGACCAGTTTTTTCGGTTGCACGATGTTGCGCAGGAACAGTGGCAGGATGAAGCCGATCACCGCCACCAGCAAAAAGCCGATCGCCAGCGGCGAGCCGTAGAGCACGGCAAAGTCGCCATCAGAAATGGTCAGCGCGCGGCGCAGGTTTTTCTCCATCAGCTCGCCCAGCAAAATGCCCAGGATCACCGGCACCATGGGGATGTCAAGCTTGCGCAGCACCCAGCCCAGCACACCGAAACCAATCATCAACATCAAATCGAACGTGGAGTTGGTGATGCCGTAAATGCCGACAAACGAGATCATCGTGACACCGGGCATCAGGTACATCGGCGGAATCTTGAGCACCTTGGTGAACAAGCCCACCATGGGCAGGTTGAGCGCCAGCAGCATGAAGTTGCCAATGAAAAGCGCAGCAATCAGGCCCCAGACCACGTTCGGGTTCTGCGCAAAAAGCAGCGGCCCCGGCGTGATGTCCATGGCCAGCAACATGGCCAGCAACACCGCCGTGGTGCCCGAGCCTGGCACACCCAGCGCCAGCATGGGCACCAGCGCGCCACCGGCAGCGGCGTTGTTGCCGGCCTCGGGGGCGGCCACGCCGCGCGGGTCGCCCTTGCCGAAGCGCCCGTTCTTGCCGGCCACTTTCTTTTCAACGGTGTAAGCCAGGAACGAGCCCAGTGAGGCGCCGGCACCCGGCAAGACGCCAGCAATAAAGCCCAGAATGGTGCCGCGACCCATGGATCCGCTGGTCTGCTTCATCATCGACCAGGGCGGGATCACCCGACCGACTTCGGGCATCTTGGCGGTGGTGTGGCTGCCCACCTTGCCGCGCTCTTCGATGAAGACAAAAATCTCGGACAAGGCAAACATGCCGACAATGGCCACCAGGAAGTCGATGCCATCGTAAAAATGCACATTGCCAAAGGTGAAACGCGGCACGCCGGTCTGGCCGTCCACGCCGACAAAGGCCAGCGACAGCCCCAGGCAGGTGGCAAAACCGGCCTTGGCCTGGTTGTTACTGGTGACGCCACCGAGCGTGGCAAAAGCCAGCGTGAACATGGCAAAGTACTCGGCCGGGCCGAACAGCAAAGCCACTTCGACCAGTTGCGGCGCCAGCACCACCAGACCGATGGTGGCAAAAAAGGCACCCACGAATGAGGCAATGCCCGAAATCGCCAGCGCCTCACCGGCATGCCCTTGGCGCGCCATCGGGTAGCCGTCCAGCGTGGTCATCAGTGCCGGCTCATCACCCGGGATGTTCAGCAGGATGGAAGAAATGCGGCCGCCGTACATGGCGCCGTAATAGACACTGGTGAGCAGAATCAGCGCCGGCGTGGCTGCCAGGCCCATGCTGAAGACCACCGGGATCATGATGGCCACGCCGTTGGACGGGCCCAGGCCAGGCAGTGCGCCGATGATGGTGCCCAGAAAACAGCCCATCAGGGCCAGGCCCAGGTTTTGCCACGTCAACGCCACTGAAAAGCCGTGCGCCAATGCTTGTAGAGAATCCATTTTCAGTCCTTTGTGCGCTTAAAAGCCCCAGGGGCCCTTGGCCATGTTGACGCCCAAAACGTGTTGAAACAGCAGAAAAATCCCCACCGCCGTCAATATGCCGCCTTGCGCCGACTGGCGCGCATTGGCACCCAGACGCCAGCTCAGGAATGCCGAGGCACAAGTGGTGGCCAGCACAAACCCTGCAATGGGCAGCAACTGCGCATAAGCCACCAGCACGCCCGCGGTGGCCAGCAGCTCCACCACTTTGTACATGCCTGGCCAGTGCGGGTCGGCATCGGGCTTGAAAAACATCACCACGGCCGAGATTCCCATCAGCACGGCAATCAGCATCGGAAATGCCTTGGGTCCCAGTACATCCTGAATGAAACTTTCCTGGATCTGGGCGGTGGCCCAGCCCATGCCCACGGCAATCGCCAGGACAATCACGGCAAAAATTCGGTCGCTCATGGCAACTTCCTGCGGATAAGAGGGCTTGTACAGCCCCTGTTGAAGAAAGCCTGTCGACCGCAAGGTCGGCAGGCCTGCGCCGGCTCAAGCCTTACTTGACGATGCCGATTTCTTTTGACAGCGCGTTGATTTCGTCGACCGACTCTTTCACATACTTCTGGAACGCCGCGCCGCGCAGATTCAGCGACTCCATGCCATTTTTGGCCATGATGGCTTTCCATTCCTTGGAGTCATAGACCGTGCCGATCTGCTTGACCCAGAAGTCATAAGCATCCGCGCTCATGCCACCAGGGGCATAAAAGCCGCGCCAGTTGGCACCCACCACATCCAGGCCCTGCTCCTTGGCGGTCGGGAACTTGGCGAAGTCACCGCTCAGACGCTCGGGGGCCAGCACCGCCAGCACCTTGATCTTGCCGGCATCGACAAAGCCCTTGGCTTCAGAAATGTCTCCGGTGAAGGCCTGGATCTTGCCAGCCAGCAACTGCGTGACAGCCTCACCGCCGCCTTCAAAAGCCACATATTTGACTTCGCGCACGTTGCTGATGCCCGCCTTGCGCGCTGCAATCAACACCTTCAGGTGATCCCAGCCGCCTACGGCAGAACCGCCCGCAAACGAGATGGCTTTCGGGTCAGCCTTGACCTTGGCCAACAACTCGGACAGGGTTTTGTAAGGGGAGTCGGCCGCCACGGCCACCATGCCGTAATCGGCGCCCACGGAGGCCAGCCATTTGACCTGGTTCATGGTGTTGCCCGGATACGCGCCTTGGGCCAGGCGGGTCGAGGTGGCCGAGGAGGCGGCTACGATCAGGTTGTTGTCGTTGTTGCGCTTGGTGACCACTTCGGCAAAAGCCGCGCCACCTCCGCCACCGGCCTTGTTGGTCACCTGCATCGAGCCGGGAATCAGCTTGAGGTCCTGCATGGTTTTGCCCACCAGGCGGCAGGTCATGTCCCAGCCGCCGCCGGCACCCGCCGGGGCAATGCACTCGGTGCTGCCGGGTTCAAAGGCGAGGGCCTGGGTGCTGGCCATGGCCAGGGCAACAACAGCGGGAGTGGCCCAGCGGGCCAGGGGTTGGATACGGATCATGGTGAAATCTCCTGTCAGAGCGAATGAATTGAACACCAGAGAATTCTGAACTTTCAAACTGTCAATCGCCTGTCCCGGTGACCTAGGGAATACACCAATAGTGCCATCGCGCTGCTGACGGGCAGGGCTTCAAAGGCGCCCCGTGGAATGAAACTGGTCTGTCATGGCGGGCAGCGACCCGCAATTCATCGATGCCGGATCAGGTCCGGCATGACAAGTCGTCATTTCACGTCAAAGCCTTGCGCCGGAACACCAGGCGCTCCGGGCTCGATGTGGCATCGTCAAATGCGTAACCGTCCAGATTGAAGTCTTTCAGTTGTTGCGGCAGGATCAAGCGCTGCATGGTGGCAAAACGCGCTATCAGGCCACGTGCGCGCTTGGCGTAAAAGCTGATGATCTTGTACTGGCCGTCCTTGAAGTCTTCAAAAACACAGTCGATCACTCGTGCCTTGAGTGTTTTTTTGTCCACAGCCTTGATGTACTCCTGGCTGGCCAGGTTGATGATGACCGGGGATTTGTCGCGTCGCAACCGGGTGTTCAGGTAATCGGCAATCTGTGTTCCCCAGAACTGGTACAGGTCTTTGCCGTGCGCATTGGCCAGTGCGGTGCCCATCTCCAGGCGGTAGGGCTGCATGTAGTCGAGCGGGCGCAGCACACCGTACAGGCCGCTCAAAATGCACACATGGTCCTGCGCCCAGGCCAGGTCGTCAGGCGTCAGCGATTTGGCATGGAACCCGTCGTAGACATCGCCGTTGAAGGCCAGCACCGCCTGCCTGGCGTTTTTGGCGCTGAATCTGGGTGACCAGGCGGCATAGCGTGCCACGTTCAGGCCGGCCAGGGCGTCGCTCAGATGCATCAGGCTGGCAATCTGTTGCGGCGATTTTTGCCTGAGCAGACCGATCAGTTCAGCCGACTGCCTGACAAACAGCGGCTGGGTGTGGGGCACATCGCCCACAGGGGTATCGAAGTCGAGCGACTTGGCGGGGGAAAGTAACAACAGCATGACTAAAAACCAGTGGTGGGCTGCCGGGTCTGATCTGCAGGCCGTGGCTTGCGGGCGCGCAACCCCGAATCAGCTCCGGTGCTGCCAAAACCTGCCCGCAGTGTGCTGCCATCCTACTTCAGATCGGAAGCCAATGAGGCCAGTGTCTCGTCGGCCAGCGTCACATGTGCCGGGTAGTTGGTGTGGTCGCAACCCAGCTTGACTGCGGCACCCGCCTTGACCGCCGCGCACATCGTCGGGGTCAGCTCAAAACGGACGAAGTGCACCGCCGAGGTTTTTTCTTCGTTTTCGCGATCCATGTCTTCATCGGCGATCGCGTACACCCGCTTCTGGCCTTCGACTTCGACAAAAAGGCGGTCCTCGACGCCGATCAGCCGCGCCAGCTCGCGCTTGCGCTCGCTCACGTCGGGGTATTCCAGCAGCACCGTGGCGGTCCAGTTGCTGCCACTGGGCACCAGTGCGGCGTAGGCTTCAATTTCCTGCTGGATGCCTTCTTCTTCAAAGATTTTTTCGATGCGCAGCATTTCCTGGATCTGGTAGCGGATGGTGGTCTCCGACTCGAACTGCAGCGTCATGTGCTCGCCCAGGTGCACACTGCGCAGCTGGCGGTGCGCCATCACGGCGGGCTTGTTGAGCTTGCGCCACTTGCTGTAAGCCTCCAGGCTCATGAGGTTTTCCGGGGTGATGGTTCCGGTGATTTGCATGCATCCCTCCATTTCAAATTGAAAAATCAATTGGCATCTGTGTCAGATTTTTTGAGACCGTAGGCGCGCGCGATCAGGCTCAAGGGGTGTTGCAGTTCGGGTGTGCCGAGCTGGTTGACCTCGAAGCCCTGGGCAATATGGTGGCCGCCCAGCGGACAGTCCGAGCTGATGTAGTCGGGCTTGCTGCCGTCCTTCATGCTTGCCATGCCCTTGAACAGCGGCTTGCCGATCTTCATGGCCTGCTGGTGGTACAACTTCTTGACGCCAAAAGTGCCGGCGTGGCCCGAGCAGCGCTCGAAGGTCTGCACCGTGGTGCCCGGCACCATCTTGAGCATTTCCTCGGTTTTCTTGCCGATGTTCTGCACCCGGCCATGGCACGGGATCTGGTAACTCACGTTGCCCAGCGGCACCGGGAACTCTTCCTTGAGCAGGCCGTCACGCTTGCGCTGCATCAGGTATTCGAACGGATCCCACATGGCCTCCTTGACCCGCTGCACATCGGCGTCATCGGGGTACATCAGCGGGATCTCCTGTTTGAACATCAACGCACAGCTGGGCACTGCCGCCAGGATGGCATAGCCGTCCCTGGCATAGCGCGCCAGCACCGGGATGTTGGCTTCCTTGCTGGCATTCACGGAGTCCAGGTCGCCCAGCTCCAGCTTGGGCATGCCGCAGCATTTTTCCTTCTCGACCAGCACGTAGGGAATGTCGTTGTGGTCAAGAATGCTAAGCAGGTCCAGGCCAATGCCGGGTTCGTTGTAGTTGATGAAGCAGGTTGAAAAAATGGCCACCTTGCCGGGGGTCTTGTCGCCGTCCTTCACCACCGTGGCTTTGGCTTGCGGCGCCGACGCGCGGAATTTTCGGGTCGCCAGGGACGGCAGCCAGGCGTTTTTGTCGATGCCGGCCACGCTTTCCATGGCGCTGCGTGCCACCCTGGTCTTGTTGACCGCGTTGGCCACCTGCACCACGACCGGAATGCCGGCCAGCTGGCCGTGCACATCGGTGGACGCGAGGAATTTCTCGGCCGCACCGACATTGCCCTTTTTGAACTTGATGGCCTTGGCGCGCAGCATGGTGTGCGGAAAGTCGAGGTTGAACTGGTGCGGCGGCACATAAGGGCACTTGGTCATGTAGCACAGATCGCACAGGTAGCACTGATCCACCACTTTCCAGTAATCCTTTTTGTCAACGCCGTCGACCTCCATGGTCTTGCTCTCGTCCACCAGATCGAAAAGCGTCGGAAAGGAGCCGCACAGGCTCACACAACGGCGGCATCCGTGGCAGATGTCAAAGATGCGTTCGAGCTCGACAAACGTCTTTTCTTCGTCGAAGTATTCGGGATTTTTCCAGTCAATCGCATGACGGGTCGGTGCCGACAGATTGCCCTCGGTAGCCATGGTGATCTTCCTTGTTCAGAATGTGCTGGTGGCGCGGGTCACGGGTCATCACGCAGCCAGCGGCTGCATGGAATTGGCATTGGGCGCTGCAGGCAACGCCCAACACCAATTACCCGGCCATCAATCCGCCAGGTCGGCCAGCGCCTTGGCGTAACGGTTGGCGTGCGAACGCTCGGCCTTGGCCAGCGTTTCGAACCAGTCTGCCACTTCGTCGTGACCTTCCTCGCGGGCGGTCTTGGCCATGCCGGGATACATGTCGGTGTACTCGTGGGTTTCACCGGCCACAGCCGATGCCAGGTTGTCACGGGTGCTGCCAAACGGCATGCCGGTGGCGGGGTCTCCACATTGCTCAAGCCACTCCAGGTGGCCGTGGGCGTGACCCGTCTCGCCTTCGGCGGTCGAACGGAACAGGGCGGCCACGTCGGGCTGACCTTCCACGTCGGCCTTGTTTGCGAAATACAGATAGCGACGGTTGGCCTGCGATTCGCCAGCGAAGGCGGCTTTCAGGTTGTCTTCCGTTTTTGAGCCTTTGAGTGCTGCCATGGAAATCTCCTTAGGGTTGAAATAAAAACATCTGCTTTGAACATTCAGCTGCCAAAGTGGTGTCAAGCATAGCCGGTGGCTGCGCCGGCGTCTAATGAAGTGTGTCAATGTGTCTGATTGGCTATGTCTATTGAAGACGAGTGACTGATATGCAAAACAACACGCAATGCGCGGCTGCCTGCCAAGCCCATGGGGTGTCACTTTGGCGCTGGAATTTTTGAGCTTGCCTGACATCCTGGCTGCCGATGCTCAGGCGGCCTCCTAAAATGAATTGCCCAATCACTCAAGGTGCCTGCATGTCCTCCAGTCTGATACGCCGTATTCTGCTTGCCCTGCTGGTCCTGTGCCTGGTGGGTGCGGGCATCTGGTGGGTCAGACGGCCCAATCCGGTGGCGGTGATAGTGACCACCATCGACCGGGGCCGGGTCGAGTCGAGCATAGCCAATACCCGCGCCGGCACCGTCGAAGCCTGTCAGCGCACCAGGCTGTCAGCCACCATGGGCGGGCGCATCGAGGTGCTGGCGGTCAAGGAGGGTGACAAGGTTCAGAAAGGCCAGTTGCTGATGAAGCTCTGGAACGACGACCAGCAGGCGCAAAGCGCACTGGCCATGACGCAGGTGGAAACCGCCCGCAAACGAGTGATCGAGGTCTGTGCCGTGGCCGCCAATGCCGAACGCGAGGCCGAGCGCCAGAACGCCTTGTTCAAGAAAGGCTTTGTCTCGGGATCGCGTGATGAGCAGGCCCGCGCCGAAGCCGAGGCTCGCCGCGCCGGCTGCGATGCCGCCCGCGCCGATGTGGCGCAAGCGCTGGCCCGCCTCGACGCCACGCGCGTCGAACAAAAACGTACCGTGCTGTATGCGCCCTTTGCCGGCACGGTGGCCAAGATCGTGGGCGAGGTGGGCGAGTATTCCACCCCCTCGCCGCCCGGTGTGCCCACACCCCCGGCGATTGACCTGATCGACGACAGTTGCCTGTATGTGCGTGCGCCCATGGACGAGGTCGATGCGCCCAAAATCAGCGCCGGTCAGGCCGTGCGCATCAGCTTCGACGCACTGCCCAGACAGTCTTTTCCTGGCAAGGTCAGGCGTGTGGCACCTTATGTGTCGGCGGTTGAAAAACAGGCCCGCACGGTCGACATCGAGGCCACGCTCGATGCCGGCCAGGCGCCGCCGCGCCTGCTGGTGGGTTACAGCGCCGACGTGGAAGTGGTGCTGGCGGTGCGCGACCAGGTGGTGCGTGTGCCCACCTCGGCCCTTCAGGAGGGCGCCCGCGTGCTGCTGGCTGGCGCTGACGGGACCCTGCAGGAGCGCACGGTCAGGACCGGACTGGCCAACTGGGAGTTCACCGAGGTGCTGGAAGGCCTGGCAGTGGGTGACAAGGTGGTGACTTCGCTGGAGCGCGAGGGGGTCAGGGCCGGCGCCACATTTGTCGCCGAAGACAGCGCCAGAAAATGAGCCCGGCGCAAATTGAACTGGCAGGCATCCAGCGGGTGTTCCACCTGGGCGACTCCGAGGTCCACGCGCTGCGCGACCTGAACCTGTCGATTGCCGCCGGTGACTATGTAGCGGTGATGGGCCCGTCGGGCTCGGGCAAGTCCACCCTGCTCAATTTGCTGGGCCTGCTGGATCGCCCCAACGCCGGTGTTTACAAGCTGGAAGGGCGCGATGTGACCACGCTCGCGCCCGATGAGCAGGCACGCGTGCGCAGCCAGCGCATTGGCTTTGTGTTCCAGAGCTTTCACCTGGTGCCGCGCCTGAGCGCCGCTGAAAACATTGCCCTGCCGATGGTGCTGGCTGGCCTGGCCCCCGAGCAACGCGCCACGCGGGTGAAACAGGCCCTGAAGGATTACGGGCTCGAGCCGCGCGCCAACCACCGGCCCGATGAACTCTCGGGTGGCCAGCGCCAGCGCGTGGCCATCGCGCGCGCCACCATCATGCAGCCGGCCATGATCCTGGCCGACGAGCCCACCGGCAACCTGGACCGCGCCACCGGCGAGGAAGTGATACGGCTGCTCGAAGGCCTCAACGCCCAAGGCGTGACGCTGATCATCGTGACCCACGATGCCGCCTTGGGCTCGCGGGCAAGGCGCCAGCTGAGGATGGAAGACGGAGCCATCAAGCAGGACCTGCGTCGCCCCGGCCAGTCAACCTCCCAGACGGAGCCACCGGCGTGCGCCTTGCCGACCTGATCCGCTTTGCGCGCGAAGCTGCCACCGGCCACCCGTTGCGCGCTGGCCTGCTGGTGCTGGCCATGGCGATTGGCGTGGCCGCCGTGGTGGTGCTGACGGCGCTGGGCGACGGCGCCCGGCGTTATGTGATGAACGAATTTTCCAGCCTGGGCAGCAACCTGGTGATCGTGTTGCCCGGGCGTTCGCAAACCGGCGGCTTCAACCCCGGCAACGCCATCACCAGCACCACGCGCGACCTGACCATCGGCGATGCCCAGGCTTTGGAGCGCGCCAGTGCGGTGCGCCGCGTGGCGCCGTTGACTGTCGGCACCTCCGAGATCAGCGCCGGCGGCAAGCTGCGCGAGGTGCTGGTGGCCGGCACGGTGTCAGAGTACCTGGCGCTGCGCCAGATGGCGTTGTCCCAGGGGCGCTTTTTGGCTCCAGGTGACTGGCAGCGGGGGGTCGGCGAGGCGGTGATCGGGGCCAGGGTGCGCGACGAGATTTTTGGCAGCGCCCCGGCGCTGGGGCAACTGGTGCGCATTGGCGACCGGCGCTTTCGCATTGTCGGCGTGCTGGCTGCGAGCGGGCAGGGGCTGGGCATGAACACCGACGAGCTGGTGTTCGTGCCGGTGTCGCTGGCGCAGGCCATGTTTAACAGCAACACGCTGTTTCGTATCCTGGTCGAGGCCCGGGGCCGCGCGTCGATCGAGGCGGCCAAGACGCAGGTGGCCGACATCATCCAGCTGCGCCATGAAGGCGAGCAGGACGTAACCGTGATCACGCAGGACGCGGTGCTGGCCACGTTTGACCGCCTGCTGGGCGCGCTGACGCTGGGCGTGGCGGGCATTGCCGCCATCAGCCTGGCGGTGGCTGGCATTCTGGTGATGAACGTGATGCTGGTGTCGGTGAGTCAGCGCACCACCGAGATCGGTTTGCTCAAGGCGCTGGGGGCCACGGGAGGCGGTATCCGGCTGATTTTTCTGACCGAAGCAACCATGCTCTCGCTCACCGGGGCCGTGGCGGGCTATGGCCTGGGGCTGCTGGCAGCGGCGCTGATCCGCCTGCTGTACCCGGGCTTTCCGGCTTATCCGCCAGACTGGGCGGTGCTGGCCGGGCTGGCCACCGCCCTGGTGACCGGCATCCTGTTTGGCGTGTTGCCGGCGCGCCGCGCCGCGCAGCTCGACCCGGTACAGGCACTTGCCAGGCGCTGATCAGCACTGCACGAACATGCTGCTGCCAGATGCCATTGCCCTCGCCCTGCGCGCCGTCACGGCGCAGCGGCTGCGCAGTTTCCTGACGCTGCTGGGCATTGCGGTGGGCATTGCGTCGGTGATCTTGCTGACCTCGATTGGCGAGGGCATTCACCGTTTTGTGCTGGCCGAATTCACCCAGTTCGGCACCAACATTGCCAGCGTTGCACCCGGCAAGGTCAAGACCTCGGGGCCGGCCCCCACCGGCATTCCCTCGTCGGTGCGGCCCTTGAGCCTGGACGATGCGCGCGCGCTGGCCAATTTGCCGCAGGTGACCGGCATGACCGCCACCGTCTGGGGCAACACCGAGGTCGGTGCCAACGGCCGCCTGCGCCGCACCACCGTCAACGGTGTCGGCGCCGACATGGCCCGGGTCTACAACATCAAGGTCAAGACCGGACAGTTTTTGCCGCCCGAGTCGCTGGAAAATGCCCGCGCCCTGGTGGTGCTGGGCGCCAAACTCAAGAGCGAGCTGTTTGGCAGCGCTAACCCGCTGGGCGCGCGGGTGCGGGTGGGCAACCTGCAGTTTCGCGTGATCGGCGTGCTCGAGGCCAAGGGCCAGTTCCTCGGTGTGGACCTCGACGATGCTGCCTATATTCCGACTGCGCGGGCGCTTGAGCTCTACAACCGGGACGGCTTGATGAAAATTGACCTGGCGTACCAGGAAGGCATGCCTGCGGCGCGCATCGTGGTCGCCGTCAAAAAAGCGCTGGTGGCGCGCCATGGCCGCGAAGATTTCACCATCACCACCCAGGAGGACATGCTGCGCACCCTGTCCAATATCCTGGACATTCTGACCATGGCGGTGGGCGCCCTGGGGGGCATCTCGCTGCTGGTCGGCGGTGTCGGCATTGTGACCATCATGACCATTGCCGTGAGCGAGCGCACCGGCGAGATCGGCCTGCTGGTGGCGCTGGGCGCGCCCCGGCAAACCATTCTGGCGCTGTTTCTGGGTGAGGCGGTGGCCTTGTCGGCCTTGGGTGGCCTGATGGGGCTGGCGCTGGGTTTTGGCCTGGCACAGGTCATTCATCTGGCCGTGCCCGCCCTGCCGGTGCACACCCCGATGAGTTTCGTGCTGCTGGCCGAAGGCATCGCCGTGGTCATCGGCCTGCTGGCCGGTGTGCTGCCGGCGCGCGGTGCGGCTCGGCTGGATCCGGTCGAGGCGCTGCGTGCGGAGTAGGACGCTGTGCCGTCATTTGTCGGGCGTCGAATAAAATAGTCAGTCTTGACTGCGACAAGGCGCATCCCGGCAGGATGTGCTGTCCCGGCAGACGTGCCGCCGCCCGCATTTCCGTGGGGCGATGGCTCACAATTCAACCAGACACCATGACCGATACCACCCTGCAACCGGGCTTGAACAGCCTGTCCAAATCTTTCGAGCCCGCTGCGCTGGAAGCCCATTGGGGTCCCGAGTGGGAGCGGCGTGGCTATGGCGTGGCCGGGTTCCGGGGCTCCGGCAAGCCCGATGAGCAGGCAGCCAGCCGCGGCGACAATTTTTGCATTCAGTTGCCCCCGCCCAATGTCACCGGCACGCTGCACATGGGCCATGCGTTCAACCAGACCATCATGGACTCGCTTACGCGTTACCACCGCATGCGGGGTTTCAACACCGCCTGGATACCGGGCACCGACCACGCCGGCATCGCCACCCAGATCGTCGTCGAGCGCCAGTTGCTGGAGCAAAAAATCAGCCGCCATGACCTGGGCCGCAAGAACTTCGTCGCCAGGGTCTGGGAATGGAAAGAAAAGAGCGGCAACACGATCACCACCCAGATGCGCCGCATAGGCGACACGGTGGACTGGAGCCGTGAGTACTTCACCATGGATGCCAAGCTGTCCAAGGCGGTGACCGAAACCTTTGTCCGTCTTTACGAGCAAGGCCTGATTTACCGTGGCAAGCGTCTGGTCAACTGGGACCCGGTGCTGATGAGCGCCGTCTCTGACCTGGAAGTGGAATCTGAAGAAGAAGACGGCAGCCTGTGGCACATCCTCTATCCGTTCGCCGATGGCGCGCAACTGGTCAACGGTGAAATGGCGCCTGGCCTGGTCGTGGCCACCACCCGCCCCGAGACCATGCTTGGCGACGTCGCCGCCATGGTGCACCCCGAAGACGAGCGCTATGCGCACCTGATCGGCAAGCGGGTCACGCTGCCGCTTTGCGACCGCACGATCCCGATCATTGCCGACGACTATGTCGACAAGGCGTTTGGTACCGGCGTGGTGAAAGTCACCCCGGCGCACGACCAGAACGACTACGCCGTCGGCCAGCGCCACCAGTTGCCGATGATCTGCGTGCTGACGCTGGATGCCAAAATTGAGAGCAACGCACCCGCCGCTTACGTGGGACTGGACCGGTTTGCAGCACGCAAACAGATCGTCAAAGACTTGCAAGACCTGGGGCTGCTGGTCGAAATCAAAAAACACAAGCTGATGGTGCCGCGTTGCGCGCGCACCGGCCAGATCGTCGAACCCATGCTCACCGACCAGTGGTTTGTGGCGATGAGCAAAGTCTCCGAGCAAGACCCCAGCGGCAAAAGCATCGCCCAAAAAGCCATCGACGCGGTGCAATCCGGCCAGGTCAAGTTTGTGCCCGAGAACTGGGTCAACACCTACAACCAGTGGATGAACAACATCCAGGACTGGTGCATCAGCCGCCAGCTTTGGTGGGGCCATCAGATCCCGGCCTGGTATGCCGAGGATGGTACTGTTTTTGTAGCTCGCAATGAAGAAGAGGCAAGGGCTAGAGCCGAAAAGGCTGGTTATTCCGGAGTACTTAAACGCGACGAAGACGTGCTCGACACCTGGTATTCTTCAGCCTTGGTACCTTTCTCGACGATGGGCTGGGGCAACGATTGCGCCTCCAACGACGATGCAGCTCAGGCCACCCCACGTACCGAACCGGGCGATGTCGCTAGCGTAGCGCATCTGAGCCCGGTCGGCACGGGGGGTGGCCTGAGCGGATCAGCAGCGCAGAACGCAACTGCCACCCCGCTCAACGACATCGACCTCTACCTCCCCAGCAGCGTACTGGTAACGGGCTACGACATCATCTTCTTCTGGGTTGCCCGGATGATCATGATGACCACGCATTTCACCGGTAAAGTGCCGTTCAAGCACGTCTACATCCACGGCCTGGTGCGCGACGCGCAAGGCCACAAGATGAGCAAGTCCGAGGGCAATGTGCTTGACCCGGTCGATTTGATCGACGGCATTGCCTTGCCCGAGCTGCTGGTCAAACGCTGCGAGGGTTTGCGCAAGCCCGAAACCGCGCCGCAAGTGCGCAAAAACACCGAAAAAGAATTCCCCGCGGGTATCCCGGCTTTCGGCGCCGATGCGCTGCGTTTCACCTTCGCGTCGCTGGCATCCTTGGGCCGATCCATCAACTTTGACAGCAAGCGCTGCGAAGGCTACCGCAACTTCTGCAACAAACTCTGGAACGCCAGCCGCTTTGTGCTGATGAACTGCGAGGGCCAGGACTGCGGCCTCAACGACCACACGCCAGTCGAATGTGCCACCGCTGAGTATTTGGACTTCAGTGCGGCTGACCGCTGGATCGTCTCGCTGCTGCAACAGGCCGAGAGC
>JBBINL010000010.1:0-32727 GCA_037443905.1 Burkholderiales bacterium
ACAACTGCAGCCCGTCGTTCAACTGGAAGAAAAACCTCGACGACGCCACCATCGCGAAGTTCCAGAAGGAACTCGGCGCCATGGGTTACAAGTACCAGTTCATCACATTGGCCGGCATTCACTCGATGTGGTACAACATGTACGATCTGGCGCAAGATTACGTCAAGCGTGGCATGACCGCCTATATCGAGAAAGTTCAAGAGCCGGAGTTTGCAGCACGCGAGCGCGGTTATACGTTTGTTTCGCATCAGCAGGAAGTGGGCACCGGTTACTTCGACGAAGTGACCACCGTGATCCAGGGCGGCAAGTCCAGTGTGACGGCCCTCACCGGTTCCACTGAAGAAGAACAGTTCCACTAAAAACGCGATCCGAGGAGTCAAAGGCTGGCGCTCCCTTTTGGGGCGGCCGGCCTTTTTTTCGCCTGGCGAGTGCGGCTAAAATGGTGTCACATAAACGCGGGGATTGCCGCGTTTTTTATTACTTCTACCAGTTATTGTCATGGTTCAAATCACGCTTGCGGATGGTTCTCAACGCGACTACGATGGTGCGGTCACGGTGGCCGATGTGGCGGCTTCCATTGGCCCAGGCCTTGCCAAGGCGGCGCTCGCCGGCAAGGTCGATGGCAAGGTGGTCGACACCAGCTTCGTGATAGACAGGAACTGCCGCCTGGCCATCATTACCGCCAAGGACGCCGAAGGCCTGGAGGTCATTCGCCACTCCACAGCGCACTTGCTGGCCTATGCGGTCAAGGAGCTTTTCCCGACGGCCCAGGTCACGATTGGTCCGGTCATTGAAAACGGATTTTTCTACGATTTCTCTTTTGAGCGACCGTTCACAATGGAAGACCTGGCGCTGATTGAATCGCGCATGACCGCGCTGGCAGCGAAAGACGAGCCAGTCGTGCGCAGGGTCTTGCCGCGCGATGCGGCGGTAGCCTATTTCAAGAGGCTGGGCGAGCACTACAAGGCAGAAATCATTGCCAGCATTCCGGCCGGTGAAGATGTCAGTTTGTACCGTGAAGGCAACTTTGAGGACTTGTGCCGCGGCCCGCACGTGCCCAGCACCGGCAAGCTCAAGCACTTCAAGCTGATGAAAGTCGCAGGTGCCTATTGGCGCGGTGACCACAACAATGAGATGCTGCAACGCATTTACGGCACCGCCTGGGCCACCAAAGACGAGTTGCAGCAGCATTTGACGATGCTCGAAGAGGCTGAAAAGCGCGACCACCGCAAACTGGGCCGTGAGCTGGATTTGTTCCATATCGATGAACACTCGCCAGGCACCGTGTTCTGGCATCCCAAAGGCTGGCGGGTGTGGCAAGTCGTTGAGCAGTACATGCGTCAGGTGTACCGTGACAACGGCTATGAGGAGGTCAAGGGGCCACAGATACTAGACAAAGGGCTGTGGGAGAAAACCGGCCACTGGGACAAGTACCGCGACAACATGTTCACCACCGAGTCGGAAAAGCGTGACTACGCGCTCAAGCCGATGAACTGCCCCGGGCACATCCTGATCTTCAAGCAAGGCATCAAGAGTTACCGTGACCTGCCGCTGCGTTATGGCGAATTCGGCCAGTGCCACCGAAATGAACCCAGCGGCGGGCTGCACGGCATCATGCGGGTGCGCGCGTTCACGCAGGACGATGGCCATATCTTCTGCACCGAAGACATGATCCTGGACGAGTGCGTGGCCTACACCACACTGCTGCAAAAGGTCTATCGGGACTTTGGATTTACCAGCATCATTTACAAGGTGGCAACCCGTCCTGAGGCGCGCATCGGCAGTGACGAGAGTTGGGACAAGGCGGAGCACGCGCTGATCGAGAGTTTGCGCCGCTCCGGCTGTGCGTACGAAATTTCTCCGGGGGAGGGTGCTTTCTACGGCCCCAAGATCGAATACACGCTGAAAGATGCCATTGGTCGCCAGTGGCAATGCGGCACCATCCAGGTCGACTTCTTCATGACCGAGCGGCTTGATGCCGAGTACGTGGGAGAGGATGGCGCGCGTCACCGCCCGGTGATGTTGCACCGTGCCATCGTTGGCAGCCTGGAGCGCTTCATTGGAATTTTGATCGAAGAAACGGCCGGTGCGCTGCCTACCTGGCTGGCCCCGGTGCAGGTCAAGGTGCTCAATATCACCGACGCGCAGGCTGAATATGCCCGGGATGTCGTCAAAACGCTGCAAAATCAAGGCTTTAGGGTAGAGGCCGATCTTCGCAATGAAAAAATCACGTATAAAATACGGGAGCATTCAATGCAGAAGGTGCCTTATCTGATCGTGATTGGCGACAAAGAGATGGCCTCTGGTGCGGTTGCAGTACGGGCCCGGGGTGGACAAGACCTGGGAGTGATGTCGGTGGCCGATTGTGTTCAAAAGATAGCGGCCGACGTTGCGCAAAAATCATCGGTTTGATTTTTTGAAATTGTTCATGGGGTTTTCGTTGCCCGGTTTTAGCCACGATGCATGTGGCAGTTTTTGTAAAGGATCAAGTCATCGCTACCGAATATCGTGATCGCCGTCAACGCGAAGAACGCAAACACCGATTGAATCGGGAAATCATGGCCCCTGAAGTTCGCCTCTCCGGGGTTGAAAACGAACCCCTGGGTGTGGTCAACATCAACGATGCGTTGCGCATGGCGGGTGAGCTGGATGTGGACCTGGTCGAAATTGCCGCAACTGCCAATCCGCCCGTGTGTCGTTTGATGGATTACGGCAAGTTCAAGTATCAGGAACAAAAGAAAGCTGCCGAGGCCAAAGCCAAGCAGACCGTGATTGAAATCAAAGAGATCAAGTTCCGCCCCGGTACCGATGAAGGTGACTACAACATCAAGATGCGCAATATCCGGCGCTTTTTGTCAGAAGGTGACAAATGCAAGATCACTTTGCGGTTTCGGGGGCGTGAGATCACGCATCAGGATCTGGGCATGGCCTTGCTGAACCGTGTTCGCGATGACTTGGGTGACCTGATTCTGGTCGAGCAGTTTCCCAAGCTCGAAGGCCGCCAGATGATCATGATGATCGCGCCGGGTCGCAAGAAGCCTGCGGCGCCCAAAGCGGCGGCAGAGGTTTCTGCCAGCGCCTGAAGAATTGGGGCAAGCTCCTCAGGGGGCTTGCCAAAGAACAGGCGGCAAACCCGGGTTTGTCGCTTGAACGTGGCGGGTTGATTCCCGCCACTTTATAGTGGTGGGTTGTTGACTCGCCACTTTTAAAAGTGGCTCGGGGCCATCAAGTCTGCAAATTGTTTGCAGACGCCTCACGAGCACAATGTTAAAAGGAGCATGCAAATGCCCAAAATGAAGACCAAGAGCGCGGCGAAGAAACGCTTCCGCGTCCGTCCAGGTGGCACCGTCAAACGCGGTCAAGCCTTCAAACGTCACATCCTGACCAAGAAGACCACCAAAAATAAACGTCATTTGCGTGGTGCAACTGCTGTTCATGAGACCGATATGGGTCGCATGGCACAGATGCTTCCCTGCCGTGGCCTTTGATTAACGACGAACAAGGAGTACTCACATGCCTCGCGTCAAACGTGGTGTAACGGCTCGCGCCCGCCATAAAAAAGTTCTGGCCCTTGCAAAAGGTTTCCGTGGTCGTCGTGGTAATGTCTTCCGCATCGCCAAAGAAGCGGTGATGAAGGCTGGGCAATATGCCTACCGTGACCGCCGTACCAAAAAACGCGTCTTCCGTCAGTTGTGGATTGCCCGTATCAATGCCGCTGCCCGTCAGTGTGGCATGACCTACAGCCAGTTCACCAACGGTCTGAAGAAAGCCAGTATCGAGATCGACCGCAAGGTTCTGTCTGATATTGCGATCCATGACATGGCTGCATTTGCTGGTATCGTGGAACAAGTCAAGGCCAAACTGGCGGCTTGAGTTGCAATATTTGCAATTATTGCTATTTAATCCATAGCTTCTTGCAAAAAATATCAGATAAGGGCTAGAGCTTGAAAAGGCACTAGCCCTTTTTCCTTGGATCAGAGCCAACCAGAGTATTTATGAACGACTTGACCGCTGTTGTTGAACAAGCCCGTGCCGCTTTTGAGCTGGCCCACACCCCTGCTGAACTTGAAAACAGCAAAGCCCTTTTTCTGGGCAAGTCAGGCCGCATCACCGAGTTGATGAAAGGCCTGGCCGCCTTGCCGATCGACGAGAAGAAGTTGCAGGGTGCCGCCATCAACCAGGCCAAGCAAGGTATCGAGGCCGCGCTCAACGCGCGCCGTCAGGCGCTCGCCGAGCGTGAACTGCAGGCGCAGTTGCAAGCCGAAGCGCTCGACGTGACCCTGCCTGGACGCCAGCGCGGTCTGGGTGGTTTGCACCCGGTGTCGCTCACGCTGGAGCGCATCGAGGCCATTTTTGGATCGATGGGCTTCGAGGTGGCGCAGGGCCCCGAGATCGAGTCCGACTGGTTCAATTTCACCGCGCTCAACACCCCTGAAGACCACCCCGCGCGTTCCATGCACGACACTTTTTATGTCGAGGGTGGCAGCGCGCACGCCCCCAATTTGTTGCGCACCCATACCAGCCCGATGCAGATCCGGCATGCGGTGCAGCATGTCAAGAAATTCCGCGCGGCGGTGGAGGGTGCGGCAAGCGCAGGCACGCTTTTCAGCGGTGCCATGCCCGAGATTCGCGTCATTGCGCCCGGTCGTACCTATCGCGTCGACAGCGACGCTACCCATTCGCCCATGTTTCACCAGTGCGAGGGTCTGTGGGTCGGCGAGGCCATCAGCTTCAAGGACCTGAAGTACGTTTTCACCGATTTCTGCCGCACCTTTTTTGAAAACCCTGATCTGGTGCTCAGATTCAGGCCGAGTTTTTTCCCTTTTACTGAGCCAAGCGCCGAGATCGACATCCAGTTCCCCAGCGGCCCGCTGGCCGGGCGCTGGCTCGAAGTCGCCGGCTCGGGCCAGGTGCACCCCAACGTGATCCGCAACATGGGCCTGGACCCGGAACGCTACATCGGCTTTGCCTTTGGCATGGGGCCTGACCGGCTCACCATGCTGCGCTATGGTGTCAACGATCTGCGGCTGTTCTTTGATGGCGACATCCGCTTTCTGTCGCAGTTCCGCTAAGAAAACCACTATTGCCAACCGTCCGTCATCGCAAGACAAGCGTGGCGATCCATGTCCCAACGGATGAATTGATTGAACAACTATGCAATTTCCCGAATCCTGGTTGCGTGAATTCTGCAATCCTTCCCTGAGCACTGCAGAACTGTCCGACACCCTGACCATGGCCGGTCTGGAAGTGGAAGAGCTCAAGCCCGTGGCACCGCCGTTCAGCCGCATCGTGGTGGCTGAAATCATGGAAGTGACTCAGCACCCCAATGCCGACCGCTTGCACGTCTGCCAGGTCGATGTCGGCCAAGCTTCTTTGTTGACCATCGTTTGTGGCGCGCCCAACGCCCGCGCCGGTATCAAGGTGCCCTGCGCGCTGGTGGGGGCTGAATTGCCACCGGGTGAGGACGGCAAGCCGTTCCTGATCAAGGTCGGCAAGCTGCGTGGTGTGGAGAGTTTCGGCATGCTGTGTTCGGCGCGTGAACTCCAGTTGTCGCAAGACCACGGCGGTCTGCTGGAACTGGCGGCAGATGCAACCGTGGGGCAAAACATCCGTGAGCATCTGCGGCTCGACGATACCCTTTTCACCCTCAAGCTCACACCCAATCTGGCGCATTGCCTGAGCGTTTATGGCGTGGCGCGGGAAGTCTCGGCGCTGACCGGTGCGCCATTGATGCTGCCTGTTTTTCCTGTGGCCAACTGCGCCAGCACCGACGTGTTGCCCGTCAGTGTCAGCGCAACGGACCTGTGCGGGCGCTTTTCCGGCCGCATCATCCGCGGCGTCAACCCCAAGGCGGCCACCCCGGCCTGGATGGTGGACCGCTTGGCGCGCTGCGGACAACGCAGTGTGACGGCGCTGGTGGATATTTCCAATTATGTGATGTTCGAGCTGGGGCGGCCGTCGCACATCTTTGATCTCGACAAGATTCATGGCGACCTAGAGGTGCGCTGGGGTCGTCCCGGCGAGCAGCTCAAGCTGCTCAACGGCAACACGGTCACCGTGGACGATCAAGTGGGTGTGATTGCCGACGCAGTGCAGGTTGAGTCGCTGGCCGGCATCATGGGCGGCGATGCCACTGCGGTATCGGATGACACGCGAAACATTTTTGTTGAAGCCGCATTCTGGTGGCCCAAAGCCATCGCCGGTCGCTCGCGCCGCTTCAACTTTTCCACCGATGCCGGTCACCGCTTCGAGCGCGGGGTTGACCCTGCCATGACGGTGGAGCACATTGAGCGCATCACCCGCTTGGTTGTCGACATATGCGGTACGCCAGAGACGGTCTGTGGCCCCATCGACGACCAGCAGGTCGCCATGCCCGGCCCATGCAAAGTGTCCATGCGCGTGGCGCGCGCGGCCAAGGTGCTTGGCATGCCGCTGACACAGGCGCAGTGCGTGAAAGCGCTCACTGGCCTGGGGCTGCCGGTGCTCGAGGGCGATGGCGTGATCGAGGTCACGGCGCCTTCCTACCGCTTTGACCTGCAAATCGAGGAAGACCTGATCGAAGAAGTGGCGCGCATGATCGGTTTTCACAACCTGCCGCAAACGCCGCCACAGGCTCCGATCACGGCCAGGATGCGGCCCGAGAACCAGCGCAGTCCGTTTGCGGTGCGGCGCTCGCTGGCCGGGTTGGGCTACCAGGAAACCATCAATTTCAGTTTTGTTGAAGCGCGCTGGGAGCATGAACTGGCCGGCAACCCCGACCCCATCAAACTGCTCAACCCCATTGCCAGCCAGATGGGCGTGATGCGCTCGAGCTTGCTTGGCTCCTTGCTGCAGGTCTTGAAGTTCAACCAGGACCGCAAAGCGCAGCGTGTGCGGGTTTTTGAACTTGGTCGCGTCTTCTTGCGCGACGCCTCGGTGCAGGGCACCGACACCTCCGTCGAGGGCTTCGATCAGCCTATGCGCGTGGCTGGCGCGGCGATGGGCGCGGTCGATGCGCCGGAGTGGGGGTGCAAGGAACGGCCGGTCGATTTCTTTGACATCAAAGGCGACCTCGAAGCCCTGTTTGCGCCAACCCGGCTGAGCTTCGAGCCGGCCCAGCACCCGGCCATGCACCCAGGGCGCTGCGCCCGAGTGTTCTGTGGCGGACTTGCGGTTGGCTTTGTTGGCGAACTGCATCCCAAATGGCGCCAGTCTTATGATTTGGTGCAAGCGCCGGTGATGTTCGAAGTGGATCTGGATGCGCTGTTGCAGCGCCAGGTACCGCATTTTGAACCGGTGCCCCGCTTTCAGGCGGTGGAGCGTGACATTGCTGTGCTGGTCGATGAATCCGTCAGCCACGACACCTTGATGCAAGCTGTTTGGGCTGCTCCGTGCGCTGGCGTGTTGCGCGACGCTGTTCTGTTTGACATTTACCGGCCCAAGGCCCAGCTTGCCCCCCCTGGGCAAAACATGACTGCCGAGAAAAGCATGGCGATCCGCTTGACGCTGAACGCCCAGGACGCGACACTGTCCGAGCAACAAATCGATGCGGCCGTTGCCGCTGTGCTGGCCACACTCGGTGAAAAAACCGGTGCGCGTCAGCGTGTCTGAAACGGACAACCTCCATCAACCCATCAAGCGAAAAAACCATGGATATCACGGTTGAAACACTGGAAACGCCGGCCCTGACCAAGGCCCAGCTTGCCGAACTTCTGTTTGAACAGATCGGTTTGAACAAGCGCGAGTCCAAGGACATGGTCGATGCATTTTTCGACCTGGTTTCCCACAGCCTGGTTGAAGGCAACGATGTCAAGATCACCGGCTTTGGCAACTTTCAGATTCGCACCAAGTCACCCCGCCCCGGGCGTAATCCGCGCACCGGCGAGGAGATTCCCATCGCCGCGCGCCGGGTGGTCACTTTTCATGCCAGCCAGAAACTCAAGGAACAAATCCAGAATGGCGCCTTGGCTGCTGCCCCACAAGTTTGATCACCAAAGCGCTCCTTGTGGGCAAGTTGTCTTTACTTTCTGGTGTCCGTTGGAGTACGCTTGCACATATCCAGCATAAATGATTGATTCTCATGGAGAATTCACTCCCCCAGATACCAGCCAAACGCTACTTCACGATCGGTGAAGTGGGTGAACTGTGCGGTGTCAAACCGCATGTGCTGCGCTATTGGGAGCAGGAATTCAACCAGCTCAGGCCCATGAAGCGGCGCGGCAACCGGCGCTACTACCAGCACCACGAAGTGCTCATGATCCGGCGTATCCGTGAGCTACTCTACGAGCAGGGTTTCACCATCAGTGGTGCCCGCAACAAAATGCAGGAACTGATGCCCATCGGTTCAGATCGCCAGCAGCCTGAGGCCAGTTTGCCTGACCCGTTTGCTGATCTGCCAGAAGTCGATGTTGCGCCAAAGACTGCCAGCGCTGGCGCGTCATCCGCAGCCAATCATGCGCAGCTTGATGCATGGCGACAGCTCAGGCTGGAGCTCAGCGAAATCCGCGGTCTTCTGGCACTGGATGGCTGATGCACTCAGCCCGAAGTGTGCGACGCAAGAGATGTGAGGGAGATCGCGCAGTGCAACTGAGGTCACCTTGCGGATTCGGTGTGGTCTTTGGTCGGCTGACTGGGCAACGGGAGGCCTTTTTATGCGCATGGCCCGGTCGCTGTGCCGGGTTTGGCGTCAAGTGATCATTGTTCGAGACACCACATCTCATTGAATCGCATCCCGGCGCGCAATCAGGGCTGTTCAAGGCTATATAATTAGTCGCTTCGGTGTGTGGCGCAGCCTGGTAGCGCACTTGCATGGGGTGCAAGGGGTCGAAGGTTCGAATCCTTTCACACCGACCACAATCTAAAGCTTGAAAAGTGATTTGCTTTTCAAGCTTTTTTACTTTTCGGGATACCCTTGTCGTCACGTTCAATTGCTGTCGCAGGTGCTTGATTGAGTGAACCAGATCTGGCCACGCTAGCCATGACCGCATTTGATCGGGTGGTGGCTGCCACACCGGGGTTTCGGGTCCGCGCTGGCCAGCGTGAGATGGCACAGTGCATTGCCCGTGCCTTGCATGACGTGAGCCTGGGTGACCAGGACGATCCGCAAAGCGCCGTGACGGTGATACAGGCGGGCACCGGTGTGGGCAAGTCGGCGGCGTATTTGTCCACCACGGTGGCGCTGGCACTGGCGCGCAAGACGCGGGTGGTGGTGTCAACGGCCACGGTTGCGCTGCAAGAGCAGTTGATGACCAAAGACCTGCCGGCGCTGGCCGCCGTGCTCGACGCGCCCTTTGTCTATGCGTTGGCCAAAGGGCGCGGGCGTTATGTCTGCAAGCTCAAACTGGAGCGCCTGGCAGGCCATGCCGCAGGAGATGGCGCCGATTTGCTGGATGGTATTGATGAAGACAATGCCATGCATCAAGCCAATGCGACCTTGGCGATCAGTGGCAAGGGCTGGCAAGACCCGCTGGAGCGGCGCATGGCTTTGTATGACACGCTGGCTTCGGCGCTGGCCGCCGGTCGCTGGGACGGTGACCGCGACAGCCTGGCCGAACAGCCCGATGCGCGCGACTGGTCCACCGTGGCGGCCGAGCGCCATACCTGCACCACTCGCCATTGCCCGCGTTTCTCAAGCTGCAGCTACTACCAGGCACGCATGCAACTGGTGCAGGCGCAGGTGATTGTGGCCAACCACGATCTGGTGCTGGCCTCGCTGGGCAGGAAGGCGCTGCCTGAACTGGACAACTGCCTGATGGTGTTCGATGAGGGGCACCATCTGCCAGAGGTGGCGCTGGACCAGTTCTCCAGCGCCATGGACTTGACGGGCTTGCGCTGGCTCGACAAGCTGCCCAAAATCCTGATCGAAGTGGCAGACAACATGGGCCTGGCACTGGCGCAGGATGTCAGCACGCTGGCGCAGCAACTCAAGACCGCGTTGCTGGAGGTGGGCCGTCTGGCCATGGAATTGGTGCGCGGCGGGGCAGCCGGTTATGACAGCGTGCACCGTTTCAAGGGTGGCGTGGTGCCCGAGGCGATACTGGAGCCTTTCAAGCTGATGCATGGCCATGCAGCGGCACTGTCCGACGTGCTGGAAGCGCTGGGCGCCGAGCTCAAATCACGCGCCAAGGAGGACCCGTCGCAGGCCGCGCATGGCGCTGTGCAATACGCCAGGCTGGGCCAGATCGCACCCAAGCTCAACAGCGTGCTGACCACCAGCGCCCAATGGCTTGGCAACGACGAGCCGCCACTGGCCAAGTGGCTCAGGTCGGATACCAGCTCGGGTCTGTTGTCACTGAGCGCGCATGCCTGTCCGATCGTGCCGGGTGGGCTGTTGCGCCGACACTTGTGGCAACAGGTGCGCGCAGCCGTGGTCACGTCGGCATCTCTCACCAGCTGCGGCAGTTTTGATTTTTTTCTGACAGAAACCGGTTTGGCCGGCTTGCCTCAGGTGAGCACCCTGGCAGTGCAAAGCCCGTTCGATTACCAGAAGCAGGGCCAGCTGATCGTGGTCGACACCACAGCCGACCCCAGGCAGGCTGATCTCTATACCACCGAAATGGTGGCTGCCTTGCTGGCCGATTTGCACAAGGTTCCGCATGGCGCCTTGGTGCTGTTCACCTCGCGGGTGCAAATGCAGGCCGCAGTGACTGCGCTCGATGCCCAGTTGCAGGCCTTGGTGCTGGTGCAGGGGCAGATGGCGCGCGCGCGCCTGTTGGGCATTCACCAGGCGCGGGTCGAGTCGGGTTGTGCATCGGTCATTTTTGGTTTGCAGTCGTTTGGCGAGGGGCTGGATTTGCCGGGCCAGCTCTGCGAGACGGTGTTTATCGCCAAGCTGCCGTTCGGCTCGCCTGCCGACCCGGTGGACGAAGCGCGTGCCGAATGGCTCAGGCAAGCCGGTCGCGACCCGTTCACGGAATGGGTGGTGCCAGCCACCGGCATCAAACTGCTGCAGTGGACCGGGCGCGCCATTCGCTGCGAAACCGACCAAGCGAGAGTGGTTTGCTATGACAAGCGCCTGCTGAGCATGGCCTACGGCCGACGCATGTTGCAAGGCCTGCCGCCGTATACGGTTTCAAGGCGCAAGCCTGGGACAGCGCTGCTACATTGATGCGATGATGACGACCTGTGATGCGATCAAGGAATCAAAGGGTGAATGAATTTTTCAAACAGCTGGCAAGCTGGATTTTTCGTCTGAGTTTGCTGGCGGCCGGACTGATATTTTTGCTCGGTTTGCTGTTTGCCGACTTAGTGCTGCTGGTGATGTGGCTGTTGCGCGCCCTGTGGGCCAGACTGACGGGGCAACCAGTGCAGCCCTGGGTGTTCAGGATGCACCAGTCCGACCTCTGGCAAAGAGCCTATCGGCCTGCAGCGCCCGGCGCTCGTGGACGGGCGTCTGCTGGTGTGATCGACGCCGAGGCGAAAGTGATCACCGACGTGACGGATGTCGAGGAAAAACGCCGCTGACAAACGTCAGCCGGAGCTGACCCGATGCAGGCTAGTCTGCGGCTTCAGTGCAGTTCAAAGTCGGTCAGCGGTGCGCTTGGCACGGTGTCGACGGCAGCCGTGGGCATGACCCGGCGCGCGCCATCGAAGCGACGGCTCCAGTACGACCCGCCCATGTTGTCCACCCGCACCTGGGCGCCGGGTTTGGGCGAGTGAATGAATTTGCCTTCGCCAATGTAAATGCCCACATGGCTGAAGGCCTTGCGCAGGGTGTTGAAGAACACCAGGTCGCCGGGTTGCAGTTCGGTGCGGTCAATTTGCTGGGTGGCGGCGGCTTGCTGCTCGGACTTGCGCGGCAGGATCAGCCCCACGGTTTGTTCGTACATGGCCTTGACGAAACCACTGCAGTCAAACCCGGTATCTGCGCTGTTGCCGCCAAAACGGTAGGGCACACCCAGAAAACCCATCGCATTGACCACCAGTTCGGACGCCTTGTCGGTCACGTTGTGGCGCACCTGGTCGATTTGCGACAACAAACCTTTATCATTCAGAAATCGGCTCAGGTCATCAGGCGTGTCTGCCGGTGAGGCATGCACACTGGTGGCCAGTAGCAGGCAAGACAACAGGGTGGCGATTCGCATGGGCGTAGTCTACACACTTCATTGACCTGATCCTGTTTCGAGCAATTTCATTCAATTCATTGATTTAGCAACTTGTTAAAGGATTCACATGTTCAAGGCATTGTTACTGGAAAACGCGGATGGCTTCAAGGCCAGTGTCACGCGGGTGGATGAAGCGCGTTTGCCGCAAGGGGATGTGACGGTTGCGGTGGCGTATTCGACGCTCAATTTCAAGGACGGCCTGGCCATCACCAACAGGAGCCCGGTGGTGCGCCAATGGCCGATGGTGGCAGGTATCGACGGCGCGGGTACGGTGCTGGAATCGGGCCACCCTGACTGGCGCGCGGGCGACGCTTTTGTGCATAACGGCTGGGGCGTGGGCGAGACGCACTGGGGTTGCCTGGCCGAAAAAGCCCGGCTCAAGGGCGAATGGCTGGTCAAACTGCCCAGCGCCTTCACACCACGCCAGGCCATGGCGATTGGCACTGCCGGTTACACCGCCATGCTGTGCGTGCTGACGCTGGAAGACCATGGTGTCATGCCAGGCATGGGAGAGGTGCTGGTGACCGGCGCCACCGGCGGTGTCGGTAGCGTCGCGATCGCCTTGCTGGCCAGGCTGGGCTATACCGTGGTGGCAGCCACCGGACGGGCCAGCGAAGAGGCCTATTTGAAAAATCTGGGCGCCAGCAGCATCATCGACCGGGCCACGCTGTCGTCGCCGGGCAAGCCGTTTCAAAAGGAACGATGGGCGGGCGTGGTGGATTCCGTAGGTTCGCACACGCTGGCCAACTCGCTGGCGCAGACGCGTTATGGCGGTGTGGTGGCCGCCTGCGGCCTGGCGCAAGGCATGGATTTGTCCACTACCGTGATGCCCTTCATCTTGCGCGGCGTCACTCTGGCCGGGGTCGATTCTGTGATGGCACCCCTGGCCAGGCGCCAGCACGCATGGAACCGGCTGGCACGCGACCTGGCCCCGGCTCTGCTCGAAACCATGGTGCAGGAGGTGCCACTGGAAGCCGCCATTGCCAGCGCTCACGATCTGATGGACGGCAAGGTGCGTGGCAGGCTGGTGGTGAAAATCTGATCCGCACTGGTGTTGAATCATTTTCAGGAAAGTCTTTCATGTTGCTCGATGCCGAACGTTCCCAGCTCGTGCTGGTTGATTACCAGACCCGTCTGATGCCCGCCATTTTTGAAGCCCCGTTGGTGCTGGCCAACGCCATGCGGCTGGCGCAAGCGGCCCAGCTGATGCAGGTGCCGGTGTGGGCCACCGAGCAAAACCCGTCCAGGCTGGGAGAAAACCCGCCCGAGTTGCGCGTCCTGTGCCAGCGCATTCTGGCCAAAATGCAGTTCAGCGGGGTGGAAGAGGGCCTGGGTGAGTGGTTGCGCCCGCCCGTGAAGGCACCCGCTGGCAACGCGCGCAGCCTGCCCAGGCATTTGCAAAAGCCGTCCAGCCGGCCCACCGAGCGCAACAGCATTGTGATTGCCGGCTGCGAGGCCCATGTGTGCCTGCTGCAAACCGCGCTGCATTTGCTCGAAGACGATTTCGAGGTATGGGTGGTGACCGATGCCTGCAGTTCGCGCACCGAGCGCAACCGCGACGCCGCCTTTGACCGGCTGGCCAGTGCCGGCGCCGAGTTGGTGACCACCGAGATGGTGGCGTTCGAGTGGCTGCGCAGTGCCGAGGCGCCGCAGTTCAGGGCCGTTCAGGCACTCATCAAATAGGATCTGCAGTCTGCCGCAGGCTTGGATGTCTGGCAGCGATAATCTGCCACTTGTCAAGGAGCTTGCGTGGATATTGTTTTGCTGATCAAAGCCGCCATCATGGGTGTGGTGGAGGGTTTGACCGAGTTTTTGCCGATTTCGAGCACGGGTCATCTGATTCTGGCCGGGGCCCTGCTGGGGTTTGACGATGACAAGGCTAAAGTGTTCGACATTGCCATCCAGACCGGCGCCATCCTGGCCGTGATCCTGGTCTACTGGCAAAAAATCCGCGACACCATGCTGACCTTGCCCAGCCAGCGGCAGGCGCAGCAGTTTGCCCTGAATGTGCTGATTGCTTTTTTACCGGCGGTGCTGCTGGGCCTGCTCTATGGCAAGGCCATCAAGGCCCATTTGTTCACCCCGGTGGTAGTGGCCAGCATGTTCATCATTGGCGGTTTCATCATCATCTGGGCCGAGCGGCGCCAGCAAAAAAATCCGGCCGTCACGCGCATCCATGACGTGGAATCCATGACCGTGCTGGATGCGCTCAAGGTCGGTCTGGCGCAATGCACGGCGATGATTCCGGGCACCAGCCGCAGCGGCGCCACCATCATTGGTGGCATGTTGTTCGGCCTGAGCCGCAAGGCGGCCACCGATTTTTCGTTTTATCTGGCGATTCCAACCCTGATCGGCGCTGGCGCCTACAGTCTGGTCAAGGACCGCGCCTTGCTGTCCTGGGCTGATACCCAGGTGTTTGGCGTTGGGCTGGTGATGTCATTCCTGAGCGCCTGGATGTGCATCCGCTGGCTACTACGATTTATTTCAACGCACAGCTTCGTCGGCTTTGCCTATTACCGCATCGCGTTTGGCGTCGTGGTGCTGACTACTGCCTGGCGCGGCACGGTGAACTGGACCGCTTGAGATGTTTCTCGGGCCGGGCGCTGGTTTCACGCCAGGTTCTGCAGATTCAGCAAGGCGGTCTCGATGGCTGCAGCCGTGACCAGCGGTTTTTCCATCGGAAACAGGTGACTGCCGTCGATCATCATGACGCGGCCCTGCGTGACGCGCTGGGTAAGACCCATGCCGACCTGGCGTATTTCGGCCGACCGTGTGCCGCCCACGAATGCCACCGGACATTTCAGCGGGTGTCGCCTGATCAGCGCTTCCAGGTTGCTGGGCAACGAGTTGTAGATGGCGGTTTCAATATCACGATCAAAGCTGAGCACACGCTGGGTTTGACCGTTGATGATCGCATCGTGCGTGCCGTGCACAATGTAATCCTCAAGCACCTGCGGGTGCCATTGTGCAAAGGTCTTTTTGCTCTTGAAATGGGCCAGGGCGGCAGCAAAACCGGGCCAGTGCTGGCGCCGCTTGCGGCTGCGTTTTGCCGGTGAAACTGAGCCCACCAGTTGTGTGCGTTTGGCCAGATCGAGTGCCTGCGCCCGCCAGCCGCCCACGATGGGCGCATCGAGCAGCAGCACGCCACGCACCAACCCGGGTGCCTGGCTGGCCGCCATCAGGCTCAGAAAACCGCCCAGCGAGTGACCGGCCAAAAAAACGGGTACGCCAGCCGCATGGACCTGCAACTCGGTAAAGTCGATCAGCTGTTGCACCAGATGGGGCCAGTTGTTGCTGACCGGATAACGCAGATCGTGGCCAAATTTTTCAATGGCGGCCACCCTGAAGCCGCGCGCTTTCAGAGCCTCGAAAAGCACACTGTATGTGCCGGCGCCGAAACTGTTGGCGTGGGAGAAAACAAGCGGTGTTGCGCCGGTTTTGCGATGGGGCATCTTGACTGATAAGAAGTCAGGCGCGTCAGATCAGCTTTTCTTGCGGGGAGCTGATTTTTTTCAGTGCCTGGTTGCGCCCGTGAGGCTGCATCAGCGGCACGGTGGTGTGCTCGCCGTTCCACATCGGGTCTTCGATGCTGTCGAAGACCTCGCGCAGCTTGGCGCCCCAGCTGTTGTGCATCATCTTGAAGTAGGGGTTGTGCTCGTCGATGCAGACCACCTTGTCGGTCTGGAACTGGTTGACTTCGTAGACCACCATGTCCAGCGGCAGACCCACCGACAGGTTCGACTTGAGGGTTGAATCCATCGACACCAGCGCGCACTTGGCGGCCTCGTCCAGCGGCGTGTGCGGGGTGATGACGCGGTCCAGCACGGGTTTGCCGTATTTGGACTCGCCGATCTGGAAGTAGGGTGTTTCAGGCGTGGCCTCGATAAAATTGCCGGCCGAATAGACCTGGAACAGGCGCATGCCCTCGCCCTTGATCTGGCCGCCAAAAATCAGCGACACGTTGAAGTCGACGCCCGCCTGCTTGAGCGATTCGGCATCGCGCTCATAAACGTGGCGAATGGTTGCGCCCAGCACGCGCGCGGCATCGAACATGCTTTTGGCGTTCCAGATCGTGATCGACTCGGCCTCGGGGTGCTCCTTGAGTTGTTCAACCTGCAGTATCTCGCGCACCGACTGCGAAATGCTCAGGTTGCCCGCCGACAGCAGCACCATGAAGCGGTCGTCAGGTTTTTCGTAAACGATCATCTTGCGAAAGATGCTGATCTGGTCCAGGCCGGCATTGGTGCGGGAGTCGGACAAAAAAACCAGTCCGGCATTGAGTTTGATGGCGACGCAATAAGTCATGGAGTCAAGGGTTGGATGGAAGCTGCCAAGTTTAATGGCTGAGGTTGCCATTTGCGGGTGTGATCGACGCAGATCCTGCAGTGGCAAGCAATATCTGTTCGATACCCTGGGCCAGCAACCCGGCGTTGGCCTGGCTCAGGCGTGCCTGGTCATAGCCCACATTGAGCAGCAACTGGTCCCGGTAGCTGCTGGCTGCGGTGAACAGGGTCTGATAGGGCATGGGGCACAGGGCAAATGAGATGGCATCGACCGCAGGGTCTTCGTCCACCATGGCAACGGCGCCCAGATTGCTGACCATGGTGTTGGGCAGCGATGCCAGCGTTTTTTCCGCGAATGGTGCCAGCCGGCCGGGCAGCACCGGCGTGCCGTCGAGCCCGAACAGATGAAACAGAAGATGCCCTTCACCGCGCGCGATCTGGCGTCGCGTCTGCTCGGTGATGTCACGTGCCAGTGGCCAGAAATCAGTGTTGTCGCTGATTGAAAAAGTGGCAGAAATCAGCGACACGAACAGGCCGGTGGGTGTGGCGGGCTGGGCCGGTTCCAGATACGTGCGCATGTCCGCCGGGCAGGACAGCAAAAACACGCTGGCCTGGTCGCCCGGCTGCAGTTGGCGTTGCGCCAGCAGTTGTGCCGCGCACAGGGCGCCATGCAGGCTGGTGCCGTGCTTGCGCGCTGCCGCCAGCAGGCTGCGGGTGACGCTCGGGGAAAAGCTCAGGCGGATGAATTTCGGTATCCGCCCTGAGGCCTCGGTGGCCAGCCAGGCAATGGCGGGCACCGGGCCATGGCGGCGGTAATCGGTGATCATGGTGGTTCTGAGCTGCCTGGCAGCCTCTGGCTGTTCTGTCCAGCGAAACCGCTGCGGGTGCAGCTCAGCCATGGCGGGCAGGGCGGCTGGGCCGTGGCGAGGCGCCGGCTCGGCATCAGCTGCCATCAGGCTCAGCAAGCGGCGCAGCAGCGCGGTGCCAGCGCGGCCATCGGCAATGGCATGGTGAAAGCACAGCGCCAGCACCGAGCGCGTGGGCATTTCCAGGTAGAGGCAGCGCATCAGCGGGGCGATCTCGCCGACAAAGGGTTCTGACAATTGCTGCTCGATGACGCTCTGCCAGTTGTCGTCTGGCAGGCGCTGGCAGCGCAGTTCGATGCTGGGGCCGGGCGCGTGCCTGAAGCGCAGGCCGTTTGCTTCGGTCCACTCGATGCTGGCCTGGAGCAACAGATTTTCCTGTTGCAACACATCGAGCGCGCTGCCAAGGCGCTCGCGGCTCAAGTGGCCCAGTCGCTCGGCAAAGACCACAAAGTTCATGCAGGACACGCGATCCAGCATGTAAAAGAAGGCCTCGCCCGGATCGAGCGGGCGAAGCATCGGGCGCTCGGGCAACTGCTGGGTCACGCCAAAGGCACGCAACAGCAGAACAGATTGCGGTCGCCATAGACGTTGTCGATGCGCCCCACCGGAGCCCAGTACTTGGACTGCTTCAGGCCTGGCACCGGAAACGCCGCCAGTTCACGGGAATAGGGCCGCTCCCAGGCTTCGGCAAGCAGTGCGGCAGCCGTGTGTGGCGCGTTGCACAGCGGGTTGTTGTCTTGCGGCCAGACACCTTGCTCGACCTTGGCGATTTCTTCGCGGATGGCAATCATGGCGTCGATGAAGCGGTCAAGCTCGTCGAGTGTTTCGCTCTCGGTGGGTTCCACCATGAGTGTGCCTGGCACCGGAAAACTCAGCGTGGGCGCATGAAAACCGTAGTCCATCAGGCGCTTGGTCACGTCTTCGGCGGTCACGCCATGAACGCCGCCACTGCTTTCTTTCAGCGGGCGCAAGTCCAGAATGCACTCGTGCGCGACGCGCCCGGGCTTGCCGTTTTCAGAGACGCTGGTGTAGAGCGTGGGGTAATGGCCTTTCAGGCGCACGCTGATGTAGTTGGCGCTCAGAATGGCAGTCTCGGTGGCGGCTTTCAGACCTGCTGCGCCCATCATGCGGCAGTACATCCAGCTGATCGGCAGCACCAATGCATTGCCCAGGGGCGCTGCTGACACGGCACCCACGCCATTGCCCGGCAGATACGGCACCAGGTCGGCCACCACGCAGACCGGCCCTACACCCGGGCCGCCACCACCGTGGGGGATGCAGAAGGTCTTGTGCAGGTTCAGGTGGCTCACGTCGCCGCCAAACTCCCCGGGCGCGGCCAGACCGACCAGCGCGTTCATGTTGGCTCCGTCCACATAAACACGCCCGCCGTGGCTGTGCACCAGCGCGCAGAGTTCCTTGACGCTGGTCTCGAACACACCGTGGGTGCTGGGGTAGGTGATCATCACCGCGCCCAGGTCGGTGCTGTATTGCTCGCACTTGGCCTTGAGATCGGCCATGTCGACGTTGCCGTTGGCGTCGCAGGCGGTGACCACCACCTTGAAGCCAGCCATGGTGGCGCTGGCCGGGTTGGTGCCATGCGCGCTGCTGGGAATCAGGCAGATGGTTCGATTGGCCTGGCCGCGCGCCGCATGAAAGCCGCGAATCGCCATCATGCCGGCGTATTCGCCCTGGCTGCCGGCATTGGGTTGCAGGCTGATGCCGGCGTAACCGGTGGCCGCACAGAGCCAGGCGCGCAATTGCGCGTCGAGTTCGGCGTAACCCGCGCGCTGGTCGGCCGGGCAAAACGGGTGGATGTCGGCAAACTCGGGCCAGGTGATGGGCATCATCTCGCTGGTGGCATTGAGCTTCATGGTGCAACTGCCCAGCGGGATCATGCTGCGGTCCAGCGCCAGATCGAAGTCGCTCAGACGGCGGATGTAGCGCAGCATGCCGGTCTCGGAGTGGTGCGTGTTGAATACCGGGTGTGTCAGGTAGGTGCTGTTGCGCAGCAGGGCACTCGGCAGCAGGCTGGCCGTGTTTTGTTCAAAGTCAGCAACCCTGGGCAGGGGTTGACCCGGTTTGGCAAAGAAGCCCCACAGTTGTTCCACATCGGTCCGGGTGGTGGTTTCATCGAGCGACACGCCCAGCGAACCTGCTGATACCAGTCGCAGATTAGTGCCTGCAGCCAGGGCTTTGGCCGCAATGGCAGCGGTGGCGTCACCGGTGTTGACGGTGAGCGTGTCAAACGCAGCATCGTTGGCCAGCGCATAGCCCAGGGTTTTCAAACCCGTGGCGAGCATGGCCGTGAAGCTTGCCACCCGCTGGGCAATTCGCCTGAGGCCGGCCGGGCCATGATAGACCGCGTACATGCTGGCAATCACGGCCGGCAGCACCTGCGCGGTGCAGATGTTGCTGGTGGCTTTTTCGCGGCGAATGTGCTGCTCGCGGGTCTGCAGCGCGAGCCGGTAGGCAGGGTTGCCATGCACGTCCTTGCTGACTCCCACCAGCCGGCCCGGCATGGTGCGTTTGTGCTCGTCGCGGCAGGCCATGTAGGCGGCGTGCGGGCCACCGTTGCCCATCGGGCAGCCAAATCGCTGGGTGGTGCCAATGGCAATGTCGGCGCCCAGTTCGCCGGGGGGGCTCAGCAGGGTCAGTGCCAGCAGATCGGCGGCCATGATGACCAGGCTGCCCCTGGCCTTGACGGCGGCAATCAGGGCGCGGTCATCGCGCACCACGCCATTCACACCGGGGTATTGCAGCAGCACGGCAAAGCTGTCTTGTGCCAGGTCCGCTCTGTCCTGGCACACCCTGACTTCGATACCCAAGGGCTCGGCGCGGGTCTGGATCACCGCCAGCGTTTGCGGCAGCACCTCGGCATCGACCAGAAACGTGGTCGATCTGGACTTGCTGGCACGCAGCGCCATGGTCATGGCTTCGGCGGCGGCGGTGGCTTCGTCGAGCATCGAGGCATTGGCCATCGGCATGCCGGTCAGGTCCATCACCATGGTCTGGAAATTCACCAGCGCTTCCATGCGGCCCTGGCTGATCTCGGCCTGGTAGGGCGTGTAGGCGGTGTACCAGGCCGGGTTTTCCAGGATGTTGCGCAGGATCACGCCAGGCGTGTGGGTGTCGTAGTAGCCCTGGCCGATGTGGCTTTTGAAGACCTTGTTTTTGCCCGCCATGGCCCTGATCTCGGCCAGCGCGGCGGCCTCGGAAATGGGTGCGGGAATGGCCACGGGATGGCTGCGGGCAATGCTGCGTGGCACGATGTCATGGATGAGTTCGGTGCGAGATGCGGCTGCGACTGCCTTGAGCATCAGGGCTTCATCGCCGGCGTCGATGCCGATATGGCGGGCGATGAACTCGCAGGAGTTTTCCAGTTCGCCCAAGGGCGAAAGTGTGTTTTGGCTCATGATGGTGCCTTGCTCAGTGCGCGTCTGCCGCGTAGATGGTGTAGCTGGTCTCGTCCATCAAGGCGTCCAGGTCAGCCGGGTTGGCCAGCTTGACCTTGAAGAACCAGCCTGCGCCGAGCGGGTCGGAGTTGGCCAGCGAGGGATCGGCGCGCAGTGACTCGTTGACCTCGGTGACTTCTCCATTGGCGGGCATGTACACGTCAGCGGCGGCCTTGACCGATTCAACCACGGCGGCGGCGTCTTTTTGCGCGTAGGTCTTGCCCACTTCGGGCAGGTCTACAAACACCACGTCGCCCAGGGCGTCCTGGGCGTGGTGGGTGATGCCGACAGTGCCGATGTCGCCTTCGATGTTGATCCATTCGTGGTCGGGGGTGTATTTGATGGTCATGGTGATACTCTGAAAAATGTTGATGGAGGGACTGAAACTGAATTTGGCTTTAGCCGCGGAAATAGTGGGTCGGCACAAAGGGCATGGCCACCATTTCCATTTTGACCGGTTTGCCGCGCACGATGGCGTTGACCTGGTTGCCCAGGGCGGCAAAGGCCGGTGGCACGTAGCCCATGGCAACGGGTTGGTCAATGGTGGGGCCGAGCAGGCCGCTGGTGACTTCGCCCAGGTGCTCGCCGCTCAGGGATTGCAACTCGACATGCTCGCGCACCGGCACACGCTCCAGCGCCTTCAGGCCGACCCGCTTGCGCGTGACAGACCCCGCTGCGCCGCCCAGTTGCGCCAGGATTTTGCTGGCACCCGGAAAACCTCCGGCACGGGCACCGCCTGCGCGACGTACCTTCTGAATGGCCCATTGCAGGCCGGCCTCGACCGGTGTGGTGCTGCTGTCGATGTCGTTGCCATACAGCGGCAGGCCGGCTTCGAGCCGCAGTGAATTGCGCGCGCCCAGACCGATCGGCTTGACCTCGGGCTGTGCCAGCAGCGCGTTGGCCAATGCCAGCGCTTCAGATGCAGGCACCGAGATTTCGAAGCCGTCTTCGCCGGTGTAGCCGCTGCGGGTCAGAAACACGTCGATCTTTTGGCTGCCGGTGTCCACGGTGAAGTTGCCACCGGTCATGAACACCAGTTTTTCAACGCCCGGTGCCAGCCGTGACAGGGCGGTCACGGCTTGCGGGCCCTGCAGTGCCAGCAGGGCGTGCTCGGGCATCGGGATGACCTGGCAGCGTGTGCCGATCTTGGCCTGGATGTGCGCGATGTCGCCCACCTTGCAGGCGCCGTTGACAATGACAAACAGCTCGGTGGCGCTTTTCTTGAAGAACATCAGGTCGTCGATGATGCCGCCGTCCTCATTGACCAGCAGGCCGTAGCGCTGTCTGCCCACGGCCAGGTCGATCACGTCCACCGGAACCAGGCTCTCGAAGGCGGTGGCCGCATCCGGTCCGACCAGGCGCAACTGGCCCATGTGGGACACATCGAACAAGCCGGCCGCAGTTCGTGTGTGCTTGTGTTCAAACAGCAGGCCTTGCGGGTACTGCACCGGCATGCTGTAGCCGGCAAAAGGCACCATGCGGGCACCCAGTGCCAGGTGCAGGTCGTTCAGGGGGACTTCAAGAAGATGGTCAGGGGAGGCGGACATCAGGACTCCAGTAGAACAGGGGGCAAATCAAAATCCATGGCCTGACACCGCGCCAATGCCATGGGCTGCCCCCGCTGTCCGCTTTACCTGAGAGATTCGCCGCAGCCGGTCGCATGCGCGCCGGTTCAGGTTTGCTCCTTCGGTGGACCATGACTGGCACAGGTGCCAGCACCGATCTCTCTCCAGTGGGGAGTCGTCGAAAAATTTTGCAACTTCCAGACGTTTGTCAGTCCTTTTGCCTGAGCGTTCAAACTGCTGCAATCAGCAACTCTGCGCCTTCGGCGGCTGACCCATGGGGCCAACTCTCTCCTGACGTGGCAAATTCTACCTGCTCGGCACTGGTGCCAGATCAGTGAATAATCGGCTGCATCCACCGTCAAGCCAACAGGATTCCCATGAAAAATTACGCCGACATCGGCATCCAGAGCCCGCAAGTCTTTTTGCCCAGGCAGGGAGTCGACCTGCAAAAATGGGCGGTGATTGCCTGTGACCAGTTCACCGCCGAGCCGCATTACTGGCAAGCGGTGCAGCAGGCGGTGGGCGATGCGCCATCGACCCTCAGGCTGATTTTTCCCGAGGTGTATCTGGACCAGCAGGATACGTCCGAGCGCATTGCGGCGATTGGCCAGACCATGCGTGATTACCTCGCGACTGGCGTGCTGGTGCCGCACGAGGGCATGGTGTACGTGCAGCGCAGCGTGGCCGGCAAGACGCGCCACGGCGTCATGCTGTGTCTGGATCTGGAGTGTTATGACTACCAGGCGGGTTCGGCCAGCCTGATCCGTGCCACCGAGGGCACGATTGTTGACCGCCTGCCCCCGCGCATCAGGATTCGTGAATCTGCGGCGCTCGAATTGCCGCACATCCTGGTGCTGATCGACGACCCGGAGCACACGGTGATCGAGCCCTTGGCGGCTGCAAAAGCCGATCTCGAACCGCTTTATGACGTCGAATTGATGCAGGGCGGAGGCCATCTGGCGGGGTTTGCCGTCAATGCCCCGGCCGAGCAGCGCCTGGTGCAGGCGCTGCGAGCGCTGGCCCGGCCAGACCGCTTTGCGGCCCGCTACGGCGTTGGCCCGCAGCATCCCGTGCTGTTGTTTGCCATGGGCGACGGCAACCACTCGCTGGCCACGGCCAAGGCGATCTGGGAAAAGAACAAGTCGCGGGTCGGCCCGGATCACCCCAGCCGCTATGCGCTGGTTGAAGTGGCCAACGTGCACGATCAGGCGCTGGCGTTCGAGGCCATTCACCGCTTGCTGTTCGGCCTGAAAAAAGACCTGCTGGCTGAACTGAAGCTGGCCTTTGGTGCCCACATCAGCTACACCCCCATGGAGTCTGCCGAGGCCATGCGCGCGCGGGTGGATGGCGCTGGCGGCAACGCACACGCGATCGGCTGGATCGGGGGCTGGCAGAACTTTGGTGTGATTGAAGTCGATCAACCGGCGTCCAACCTGCCGGTGGGCACCCTGCAAAATTTTCTCGACACCTTGATGCACGATGGTGGCGCCGAGACACTGGATTACGTGCATGGCGCTGATGTGCTGGAGCGCCTGGCCTTGCAGCCGGGCAATGCGGGTTTTTACCTGGCAGGCATGCACAAATCCGATCTGTTCAAGACCGTGATCCAGGAAGGCGCCTTGCCGCGCAAGACATTCTCGCTGGGACAAGCGCGGGAGAAACGCTACTACATGGAAGCGCGCAAGATTGTGTAGCCGTGCCTGGAATGGATCCATCTCAGGACTGCCGCCAAGATTGGCGCCAGGCCGCATGACATGAACCATGTCAATGACCCCATCACACCACATTCGCGCCGTCGTGGAAAGCTTCTACGCCGACATCTGGAACCGCCACGACAAGTCGAAGATTTTGGCCTTGCTTCGTGACAACTTCACTTTTCGCGGCTCACTCGGACAGGCCAAGGTCGGCCACGAGGGGTTGGGGTCGTATGTGGATTTTGTGCACGCCGCCCTGGCCAGTTATCGCTGCGACATCCTTGCTCTTGTTGTCGCGGACTCGAAGGCGTTTGCGCGCATGCCGCCGCCCCACTGGCGTCAGGTGAACAGTTTGGCCATGTTTACATCCCCGAGTAATTCGGTCCGCCACCGCCCTCGGGCGTGACCCAGACGATGTTCTGCGTCGGGTCCTTGATGTCGCAGGTCTTGCAATGCACGCAATTGGCGGCGTTGATCTGCAACCGGTCTGAGCCGTCATCAGCCTTGACAAACTCATAGACCCCGGCCGGACAGTAGCGCGCCTCGGGCCCGGCGAACCTGGCCAGGTTGATGCTGACCGGCACGCTGGCATCTTTCAGGGTCAGGTGGGCGGGCTGGTTTTCCTCGTGGGCGGCATTGCTGATGAAGACGCTGGAGAGGCGGTCAAAGGTCAGCTTGCCATCGGGTTTGGGGTAGTCAATCGGCTGGCACTCGGCCGCCGGTTTCAGATAAGCATGGTCGGGCTTGTCGCGGTGAATGGTCCAGGGCATGCGGCCTTTCAGGCCAAACTGCTCCAGCCCGTTCATCAGCGTGCCCACGGTAAGGCCATGCTTGAACCAGGCTTTGAAGTTGCGCGACTTGTTGAGTTCGGTGTACAGCCAACTGGCCTCGAACGCCTCGGGGTAGGCGCTCAGTTCGTCGTGCGCGCGCCCGGCAATCACGGCGTCATACGCCGCTTCAGCGGCCAGCATGCCCGACTTGATGGCCGTATGGCTGCCCTTGATGCGGCTCACGTTCAGGAACCCTGCATCGCAACCCACCAGTGCGCCACCCGGGAATACGGTCTTGGGCAAGGCCAGCAGGCCTCCGGCGGTGATGGCGCGGGCACCATAGGCGAGGCGCTTGCCGGTGACTTCACCCTTGTCGTTTTCCAGATACCAGCGGATGTTGGGATGGGTCTTCCAGCGCTGGAACTCCTCGAACGGGCTCAAATACGGGTTGGCATAGTTCAGGCCGGTGATGAAGCCCATGGCGATCTTGTTGTCCTCCATGTGGTACAGGAATGAGCCGCCGTAGGTGTTGTTTTCCATCGGCCAGCCGGCGGTGTGCAGCACCAGACCGGGTTCATGGCGGCTGGGTTCGGCCTCCCACAGCTCCTTGATGCCGATGGCATAGCTTTGCGGATCACAGCCTACGTCGAGTTTGAACCTTGCAATGACCTGCTTGCCAAGGTGGCCGCGCGAGCCTTCGGCAAAGACGGTGTATTTGCCCAGCAGTTCCATGCCGATCTGGAAGTTGGGGCCGGGCTCGCCATTCTTTTCCACGCCCATGTTGCCGGTGGCGACACCTTTGACCGCACCGTTCTCGTCATACAAAATTTCTGCGGCAGCAAAACCGGGGAAGATTTCCACGCCCAGACCTTCGGCCTGCTCGGCCAGCCATCGTGTCAGTGCACCCAGGCTGATGATGTAGTTGCCATGGTTCTGACTGCATTCGGGCAGAAACATATTGGGCGTGCGGTAGCCCTTGGTCTCGCTCAGAAACATCATGGCCTCGTCGGTGACAGGCTGGTTCAGCGGTGCGCCGAGTTCTTTCCAGTTGGGAAAGAGCTCGGTGAGCGAGCGCGGGTCGAGCACCGCGCCGGAGAGGATGTGGGCACCGGGCTCGGAGCCTTTTTCCAGCACCACCACCGATACATCCTTGCCATTCTGGGCAGCCAGCTGTTTCAGGCGGATGGCGGTGGCCAGGCCGGCGGGGCCGCCGCCGACCACGACCACGTCGTAGTCCATCGATTCGCGGGGGCCGAACTGGCTCAGGATGTCTTGAGGGGACATGGTCATGCTCACTTTTCAACTGATTAAACTCAGGCCAAGGTGACTTAGGCTGGAACTGAATGGAATTGTCTTCGATAAATCCGGATTTTAGTCAGGAGCTTGCCCATAATAGAACGGTTGTTCTATTTTTCTGGAGACAACAACATGACTTACGAAATTGATCTGTCGGGCCGGGTGGCGTTCATCACCGGTGCCTCGGGTGGCCTGGGGGCACAGTTTGCCCGCACGCTTGCCAGTTCGGGTGCGGCTGTGGTGCTGGCCAGCCGCAGGGTGGAAAAACTGAAGGACTTGCGCGCCCAGATTGAAGGTGCGGGTGGCGATGCCCATGTGCTGGAACTCGACGTGACCGATCAGGCGTCCATCAGGTCGGCCGTGGCGCATGCCGAAACCGAGGTCGGCTCGATCGACATCCTGGTCAACAACTCCGGCGTCAGCACCACGCAGCACCTGGTGGATGTGAGCGCTGAAAACTTTGATTTCATGTTCGACACCAATGTCAAGGGCGCATTTTTTGTGGCGCAGGAAGTCGGCAAGCGCATGCTGGCGCGCGCGCAAGGGGCTGCGCCGGGCAGTTTTACCGGCGGGCGCATCATCAACGTGGCCAGTGTGGCGGGTCTCAGGGTGTTGCCCAAAATTGGCGTTTACTGCATGAGCAAGGCAGCGCTGATCCATATGACCCGTGCCATGGCGATGGAATGGGGCCGCTTTGGCATCAACGTGAATGCCATTTGCCCGGGCTACATCGACACCGAGATCAACCATGCCCATTGGCACACCGATTCGGGTCAGAAACTCATGCAGATGCTGCCGCGCAAGCGCATTGGCCAGCCGCAGGATCTCGATGCGCTGCTGGTCATGCTGTGCTCGGATCAGAGCCATTTCATCAACGGCGCCGTGATCTCTGCCGACGATGGCTTCGGGGTGTAACACTGCATGTTGACCGGACTGCTGGCCGGACTGGCCGCGGGAGCTTTCTGGGGCATGGTGTTCGTGGTGCCGCGCATGACGCCGGGCTTGAGCTCGGTGGACCTGACCGCCGGGCGCTTTGTCAGCTATGGTGGCATGGCGGCGCTGGCCATGCTGGTCACCTGGCGCCGCCACACCTGGCCGACCGCGCGCCAGGCCTTGACCGCGCTTGCCATGAGCCTTCTCGGCGCCACCGGCTACTACCTGCTGCTGGCGCAGAGCATCGTCCATGCCGGCACCGAGGTGCCCACCCTCATCATTGGCACCATCCCGGTATGGGTCATGCTGCTGGGCAAGCCAGAGGGCCTCAAATGGGCCGGTTTGCTGCCGGGCCTGCTGCTCACGCTGGGCGGGTTGGCGCTGATGATGCATTCAAGCCTGAGCCAGCCGACGCTGTTGCCAGCGGGTGGTGGCCGTTTCTGGTGGGGTGTTTTGCTGGCGCTGGGCGCCATGTTGTGCTGGACGGCGTTTGCCCTGGTGAATGCGGCCTGGCTCAAACGCCACCCCGAGGTGAGTGCCACCGAATGGGCCAACTGGATTGGCGTGGCGACCGGCGTGGGCGCTTTTTTGCTCTGGCTGTTGCTCGGCAGCGATGCCAAGGAACTGATGGCACTTGACAACAAGCCACTGATAGCGGTGGCTTGCATCGCCACCGGCATCGGTTCTGGCTGGGCCGCCAGCATCTTGTGGAACGTGGCCAGCCAGCGTTTGAGCGTCAGTCTGTGCGGGCAATTGATTGTGAGTGAAACCTTGTTTGCCTTGTTTTATTCTTTTGTTTGGGACGGTGCCTGGCCGGCTGCAGCGCAAGCCTGGGCCGCCGTGCTGTTCACGCTGGGCATTCTGGCTTCGGTCAGGGCGCATCGCTGATGGGCTGGCAGACATTCACCACAGCGCGTGGCGGTTTGCGGCACTGGCTGCAAGCCACGGGTTCGCTGAGCGCGCGGCTGGCTGCCACGGGTCAAAATTTCAGCGTGCAGGTGCTGGCGCAAGGTCGCCAGCCGCTCAACGCCGATGAGGCGCGCGCGCTGGGTCTGGCTGGGCAGCGCATTGGCTATGCGCGCGAAGTGCTGCTGCGGCTCGATGGCCGGCCGCTGGTGTTTGCCCGCAGCGTCACGGCGCATGCCGATTCGGTGGGGTCCTGGCGCTCGGTGCGCGGACTGGGCAGCCGCCCGTTGGCCGATGTGTTGTTCAAACGCCAGGACATTGCGCGTGCGCCCCTGTTCTATCGGCAGCTTCAGCGCCAAAGTCCCCTGCAGCGCCATGTGGTTAGGTCGTGGCAACAGGCTACGGGCTCCAGCCCGGGCCTGCGTGCCTTGCCAGCGCGGCGCTCGGTGTTTACACGCCATGGTGCAACCCTGCTGGTGATGGAAGTGTTTGTCGCACCGGCCAGCCAGTGGCGATGGCCGGATGCCGCGTCCCTGAAATGCCTGAAACGAAGGAGCTTGTTGTGAAGTTTGACATCCCGGAACAAAAGAAGCTGGTGCACGAGGTGGTGATCACGATACGCTGGGGCGACATGGATGCCATGGGTCATGTGAACAACACCACCTATTTCCGTTATCTGGAAACCTGCCGCATCGACTGGATGCATGCCGTCGGCTGCATGCCCAATCCGCTGGGCGAGGGCCCGGTGATCGTCAACGCGTTCTGCAATTTTTACAAGCAGCTGGAATATCCGGGCGAGGTGCTGGTCAGGATGTATGCCAGCGACCCGGCTCGCACCACCTTCGAAACCTGGGCCACCATGGAAATGGCCGACCAGCCGGGCGTGATATATGCCGCCGGCGGCGCCACCACGATCTGGGTGGATTTTCCCAAGCAAAAAGCCATTGCGCTGCCTGACCGGATACGCGCCCTGGTGTCGTGAGGCCGACAGCCGGCAGGCTGGAGCTGATTATTTGGAAAAATGCCCCGCAGCGATCAGCTTGTCCACTTCGATTTCTGCGGTGGCCCAGTCGTCCAGCGGGTTGCCGGGCGCGAAGCCGCGTCGTTGCGCAACATAAAACGCGGCCACTTCGATGTAGTTGTGGCGTTGTTCCGGGGTCACGGCAGGTTGCGGCATAGCTTGGGTGGTTGCAACTTTGCTGACGGTTGCCTTTTTGGCCGGTGCTTTTTTTGGCGCTGCCTTGGCTGGTGCAGCCGCAACGGCAGCCTTTTTGACGGGTGCTTTGGACGCGCGTGCGCTGTCGCTGGTGGCTGGGTTTGATTTTTTGGTGGTAACCATGCATTTCTCCTTGCTTGAATAGTGTGTGTGACGAATCGCCAATTCTGTCAAAGACCTGCATGCTGATGTTGATCAATGTCATGACGACGGCGTGTTCAGCCGGCCATCAGCTTGTGCGCCAGGTCGCCGGTAGTGGACGCCTTGCATTTTCGCATCAAGCGTGCACACCACACTAGCGCCTTGCCGCTTGGACTGCCGCGTGGGCCGTCATGACGAGCGGCGCAGCGACACGGCAATCGCAGTGAAGCGGTCAAGTCAATTTTTCAGCCTGCTTCGTGCCAGCTGTCGCAGCAGCGAGGTCAAGCCCAGCGCGGCAATGGTCAGTCCAACTGCCAGCGCAATCCAGAAGCCCTGCGCGGCCATGGGCTGCGCCGGTGCCCAGGGCAGCCAGCGCGGCGCCAGCCCCAGCGTGACCCCCAGCGGCAGCGAAAATACCCAAAAAGCCGTCAGGTGAATCACCATGGGTGAGCGCGTGACCTTGTAGCCGCGAATGGCGCAACTGGTGACCACCTGGGTGGCATCCGAGAGCTGGAAAAGTGCCGCCAGCAGAAGCAACTCGGTGGTCACCGCGATCACGGCCATGTCACTGGTGTAGGCGCGCGCAATGGACTGGCTGAACAATGCCATCAGGGTGGCCGACACCACCGCAAAGCTCAAGCCCAGCGCCACCCCGACCCAGGACTGGTAGCGCGCCAGCACCGGATTGCCAGCGCCCAGTGACTGCCCCACGCGGGTCAGCAGCGCCAGCCCCAGGCTGAGCGGCACCATGAACACCAGCGAGGTGAAATTGAGCGCAATCTGGTGCGCTGCCATTTGCGTGCTGCCAAATTTGGCGATCAGCAGCGCAATCAGGCTGAAGGCGCTGGTCTCGGCAAAGTAGGTGACCCCAATGGGCAGACCCAGCTTGAGCAGGCTTTTGATCTGTGGCCAGTGCGGTGGCTCGAAGTGGGCAAAAGGCCAGCTCGGGCGGTACACGTCCGAGCGCCGCATCCACCAGCTGAGGGCAGCCAGATTGAAGCTGACGGTGACCAGCGTGGCCCAGGCGCAGCCGACGCCGCCGAGCCGGGGCAAGCCCAGATGGCCAAACACCAGCAGCCAGTTGACCACGATGTTGAGCCCCAACGACAACAGGGCAATCACCATCAGCGGCTTGGTCTGGTTGAGGCTGGTGCTGTAGCCGTAAAGCACGCGGTAGCAGGCAAACAGCGGCAACGCCAGGCTGGTGATCAGCACGAAGTCCCTGGCCAGATCATGCACTCCGGGTTCGATCGTCATGTGGTCGAACAGCAGCCTTGCCAGGTTGGCGAGCAGACAGCCAATCAGACCGATGCCCAGTGCCTGCCAAAGCGCTTGACGGACTTTGTGCGGAATTCGATCTAATTCGCCTGCGCCCACATGGTGCGCCACGATCGGGTTGATGGCCATCATGATGCCCATGATGGTGAGCATCAGCATGTTCCAGATCGAGACCCCGAGCGACACACCGGCCAGGTCCTGCGCCGAAGCATGACCCGCCATGGCGACATCGACCACCGCCATGCCGACATAGGCCAGTTGCCCCACCAGAATGGGCCAGGCCAGGTGCCACAGGCTGCGCAGTTCGGCGCTGAGACGGTTGCGCTGCGCGGGGTGTTTGATGAGCTGTCTGAAAGGACTTAGCAAAATGAAAACTGCCGCTGGCGTCAGCGTCCGCGCATGAACAGAGCATCGAGCTCGCGCAGGCTGATGGGTCGCCAGGTTGGGCGGCCATGGTTGCATTGGTCGCTGCGTTCGGTGGCCTCCATCTGCCGCAGCAGCGCGTTCATTTCTTCCAGTGTCAGGTGGCGGTTGGCGCGCACCGCGCCGTGGCAGGCCATGGTGCCGAGCAGCTCGTTGTGGGCGCGCTGCACCAGAGTGCTGGCCTCGTGCTGGCTCAGTTCGGCCAGCACGCTGCGCGCCAGTTCCACCGCGTTGCCTTGCGCCAGCGTGGACGGTACGGCGCGCACCGCCAGCGTTTTGTCGGAAAACGGCGTGATGTCCAGCCCCAGCAGTTGCAGTGTGGCGGCGTTGGCCTCGGCGGTGGACACCTCCAGCGGCGTGGCGGCAAAGGTGGCTGGAATCAGCAGTGGCTGGCTGGCCAGCCCGTTGCTGCTCTGCATATCGGCCCATTGCGCCTTGAGTTGCTCGTAAACGATGCGCTCGTGTGCGGCGTGCATGTCGACAATCACCAGGCCCTGCGCATTTTCCGCCAGGATGTAGACGCCCTTGAGTTGCGCCAGGGCACGTCCCAGCGGCCATTCGGCAGCGGGCGGTGGCGGTGTGGTTTCGCTCTGAGCTTGCCACAGCGCGGCCAGATCGCTCACCCGGTGCCCGGTCGTCGCTTCGAAATGCAGCGCCGACTGGGTGTTGAAAGACGGCGTAGTGCAAGCCGTGGGCGAGGCCATGGCGGACAAGCCGGCCAGGCCGTCGACTTGCTTCGGCAAGGCCTGCACCCCATCGCTGGAGCGGGGTGCTGGCGCAGACAAATGGGCCGCAACGGGGCTGCCAGCCGGCACCGCTTGTCCGGCTCGCGGTGCGGCCAGCGCGTTTTCCACCGCATGGCGCACCGCCTGGTGCACCTCGCGGCTGTCGCGGAAGCGCACCTCGATCTTGGTCGGGTGCACGTTGACGTCGACGCGCGTCGGGTCCACCTCGACGTAGAGCACATAGACCGGCTGGCGCTGGCCGTGCAGCACATCCTCATACGCGCTGCGCGCGGCGTGGGTGATGACCTTGTCGCGCACGTAACGGCCGTTGACGTAGCAGAACTGCAAGTCGGCGCGCGCGCGCGCGGCGTCGGGAATACCGGCGCGGCCCCAGACCTTGATCAGCGGCGCAGGGCTTGCGGCGGTCTGCGTATTGCGGCTGGAAAAATCGACCCAGACCGAGCGCGCGACAAAGTCGCTGCCGAGCACGTCGGCCAGGCGTTGTTCCAGCGCTGGCAGGCTGTTTTGGTCGCCACAGCGTCGCCATTGCTCCACCAGCCGGCCTTCGTGCCAGACGGCAAAACCGACATCAGGGCGCACCAGCGCGTGGCGGCGCACCGCTTCCACGCAATGCGCCAGTTCGGTGGCATCGGATTTGAGGAACTTGCGCCGGGCCGGGGTGCTGAAAAACAGCTCCTTGACCTCGACGGTGGTGCCCACGGCGCGCGCCACCGGCGTGAGCTCGCCGGTCTGACCTTCCAGCAGGTAGGCATGGGTCTGGCCGCTGACCCGCGACAGCAGGGCGCATTCGGCAATGGCATTGATCGCGGCCAGCGCCTCGCCCCTGAAACCCATGGTGCCGACCGATTCCAGATCAGCCAGGCTGCCGATCTTGCTGGTGGCGTGGCGCTTGAGTGCTATCGGCAACTCATCGGGCAGGATGCCCGAACCATTGTCTTCCACGCTGACCAGCCGCACGCCACCTGCCAACAGTCGCACGGTGATTTGCGTTGCGCCAGCGTCGAGCGCGTTGTCGAGCAACTCGCGCACCACCGACGCCGGCCGCTCGACCACTTCGCCGGCGGCGATCTGGCTG
>JBBINL010000011.1:0-32446 GCA_037443905.1 Burkholderiales bacterium
CCTCAGCCACCCGTTACCGGGTTATCTACGTTGCACTTCGTCCTTGAATCCGCCTTTTCAAAAGATGGGTGGCTTTTCATGAAACAGGTCTCCGTTTTGGTTGATGGGGACGTCGCCATTGACCAATCGTTCAGTGCCTTAGATGTCAAGCGTGAAACGTTTCCAGGGGGGAACCAAGAACGAATGGATTTTGTTGTAACTCCATTACAAATTGAAGGACTTCGCAAAATCAAACCAGAAAGCAAAGTTCTCATTCGAATTACTGGGGACAAGGCGTACCGAAGTCTGGATAAAAAGGATGTTGAATCGTTTAAAGATAGCGTTGTTCTATTGCTATTTATGTACGATGAATTTCAAAAAGCAGTAGCTGGCAAAACGATCCCCGATGTACCTGCATGATTTTGCTTGGATCGTTTTTACATCGAATGACTGATGTCTAGTGTGGGTGTCGAGTAGCAATTTTCCTTCATGGTCATTCCTAAATCACACTTCCAGAACACCCCAAGTTTCACCTTGAGATGCTCCAGAAGGGGCACTCAGTAACGAATGCTTCCTGCTGTCCTGATACTGATGCAGCTGCCACCAGTTGTACCTCTCAGGCCCCCTCAGGGACGCATCAAGGTAGCTGGTCGCATTACAACTTCAGTATGACGACTTGATGCTGAGCTCTTCGCAACAAAGCGTCGAAGCCTGATCTGGTTTTACGGGTGGGTTGAGATTCTGGGAAATTCAAGGAGCTTGACGTGGCCTTTATCACGCATCAGCAGGTGCTTGAGGGCCAGACGGTAGGTGTCCAGATTGAAGGCCATCGGCTCGCTGCGACAGTGCAGAGCCTCGCGCAATTCTTCGTCGGAATGCACCGTGGCCAGGTGGCACCATTGGTCAAACAGATGAATGTCGGTGCGACCGGTTCTCGCATTGTGTTCGCGCAAACCCACGGTGCCGGTAAATGGCCAGACCTGCAGCTTGTGGCTGGCCAGCGCCATCTTCAGGCGCAGGTGGTGGCGTTCGGGGGCTTCTTCGCCACAGCACACACCTTTGCATTGACCAATCTGATGGCCAAAGCAGCGTCCCTTGCCAGACTCCAGACCCAGCGCTTGCAGGCACAAATTCGCGGCTTCTGCCAGTTCGCGCAGATGGTTTTGGGCCTGATTTCTGGAGCGGTAGGGGCCGTACATCGCGCCAAAGTGTTCGGGTGCCAGGTCGCTGCCGCGCACCAGGGTCAGCAGTGGGCGGCTTCTGGGGTTGACCTCCAGGCGCCATGCACACAAGTCGCCTTCGCGTCGCAGTTGCCGGTTGTACACGGGCTGCTGCTCCTTGACCAGGCGCGCTTCCAGCAGCAGGGCACCGAGTTCTCCGGCGGTCTCGATCCACTCGATGCGGTGAATCTCCTGCGCGATGCGCATCTCGCGGGCATTGCGGCTGGCAGCCTGAAAATGTGACATCACCCGGCTGCGCAGCTTGACGCTTTTGCCCACATACAAGGGCAGCGGGCTGGCACCATAAAAAATGTATACGCCGGGTGTGTCGGGAAGGTCCGAGATATTGGTTTCCAGCTGTGCTGGCAAAGCGGCGCTGCCTTGCAGCAGTTGACGGGCGTGGCTCATGACCTTGTCCGACCCCAATTCTGCCTGGGCGAGCCGCAGCCAGCTTTGCATCACATCGACATCGCCCAAGGCGCGGTGCCGGGCTGTGCTGGCAAGGCCGTGGCGCTGCATGATGGCGTCCAGCCCATGGCTTTTGAACTGCGGATACAGCAACCGTGACAAGCGCACGGTGCACAGCGTCCTGACGCGCAGCGCCACGTCCATGCGGCCGAATTCATTGCGCAAAAAGCTGTGGTCAAAACGCACGTTGTGGGCCACCAGAACGGCCCCGTCGAGCAAGGCCAGCAGTTCATCGGCCACCTCGGGAAAGCGCGGGGCGCAGGCTACCATGGCGTTGCTGATGCCGGTGAGCCGCTCGATGAAGCCCGACACCTGCACGCCCGGATTGACCAGCGTGCTCCAGCGTGCAACTTCCACACCTTGCTCCACACGCACGGCGGCAATTTCGGTAATGCGGTCATGCACCGGGTTGCCGCCGGTGGTCTCCAGGTCAAGCAGCACGTAGCAGGGCAGCACGCTAGTTCCTTCAGCAGAACATCAGTGCCAGCCAGGCCGGATCATCCAGCACATTGGCCAGCCAATAAACGCCCACCCGATAGCCCCAGAATTCGAATGTGTCGAACCAATCAGCTGATATCAAAGACATGGATGGCATAGTTGCCTTGGCGGCGGTCGGCAAAAAAACGTTTCAGGGTTTCGCCCACGGTTCTGAAAGCGATTTCGTCCCAGGGAATTTCTTCCTCGGCAAAGAGCCTGGCCTCGATGGTCTCGATGCCGGGTTCAAACTGGTCACTGAGCAGTTGGGCACGGAAAAACAGGTGGACCTGGCCAACGCGCGGGATGTTGACCAGCGAAAAAAACTCGCCCATCTCGAAGCGGGCACCGGCTTCTTCCACCGTTTCCCGCGCCGCGCCCTCGCTCACGGTTTCGTTCAGTTCCATGAACCCCGCCGGCAGTGTCCATTTGCCCCAGCGCGGCTCGATGTTGCGCTTGCACAGCAGTACCTTGTCGCCCCAGACCGGAATGGTGCCCACCACATTGAGCGGGTTTTCGTAGTGAACGGTGTGGCATGCCGGGCACACCGCGCGGTGCCTGGTGTCGCCATCGTCGGGCAGTCGGTACACCACGGCGCTGCCGCAGTTTCTGCAATGTTTGATCGGGGCGCGGTGCATGGCTTCAAACCACCTTCAATGCAATGCTTGTCAGGCCGCTGATGCTGCCCTTGAGCACGTCGCCCGGCAGCACCGCTCCGACACCCGCCGGCGTGCCGGTGTAGATCAGGTCTCCGGCTTGCAGTTCCCAGGCGGCAGAGAGCTGGGCGATGGTTTCGGGAATGTTCCAGATCAGCTGGTCCAGTGTGCTTTTCTGACGCAGCGTGTCGTTCACCTGCAGGCTGATGGTGGCGTTCGTGATGTCGCCCGCATCGGCTTTCGGGGTGATCGGGCCAATCGGTGCGGAGTGGTCAAATCCTTTTCCGATGCACCAGGGACGGCCCTGGGCTTTCATTTCGTTCTGCAGGTCGCGTCGCGTCATGTCCAGCCCCACGGCGTAGCCGAAGATAAGGTTTTCAGCCTGCTCGACCGCTATATTTTTGCCGCCGGTTCCAATCGCCACCACCAGCTCTATTTCATGGTGCAGGTTTTTGGTAAGACCGGGGTAGGGCAGGGGCGTGATGCGGTCAGGTGGCGCCACCAGCACCGCATCAGTCGGTTTCATGAAGAAAAAGGGCGGCTCGCGCCCGGTGTGACCCATTTCCTGGGCATGTTCGGCGTAATTGCGGCCCACGCAGTAAATGCGGTGCACCGGAAACCCGGCGCTGCTGCCCACCACCGCAACAGACTCGGTGGGCGAGGGTGGAAATACATAGCGCATGGCGGTTTTTCTAAACAGTTGTGTGAGCGGGTCAATGGTGCCTTCAAGCCGATTTGGCAACCAGATCGAAGTGTTCCACCACAGGCGCGCTGGCAAAAAAAGGTCCGACGATGGCGCGCCACTCGGGAAACGCCGGCGAGCCTCTGAAGCCCACGGTGTGATCTTCCAGCGTGGTCCAGAAAATCTGCAGGATGTAGCGCTGCGGGTTTTCCAGGCAGCGGTTCAATTTGAAGCCTTCAAAACCCTGGGCACGCGCAATCACGCTGTTCAAACCGCGTTGCACGGCTTCTTCAAAGGCCGCGTTCTGGCCTGGCTGGATGGAAAAATCGGCAAGTTCGAGAATCATGGACGTCTCCGGGAGTGGCAGGGCAGTGCAAGAACAGAGTCTAGCCTTTTCAGCGCACCCGGCAGATCCGCCCGGTTGTTCCATGAGGTATGCTGGGGAAATGAACCACACTACTTTTATTGCCGGCAAGGATGCCGCCCTTGAAACCACCATCAGCACATTGCAGGGCAAGTTGCAGCACCTGGGTTTCCATATCGAAGAACGCAGCTGGCTGAACCCGGTGGAGGGCATCTGGTCGGTGCACATTCGCGACCGCGATTGCCCGCTTCTGTTCGCCAACGGCAAGGGCGCCAGCCGGCTGGCCTGCCTGGCCAGTGCCCTGGGCGAGTTTTTCGAGCGCCTGTCCACGCACTATTTCTGGACCCACTTTTACCTCGGGCCCGATGTCACCGCGCGTGCCCATGTGCATTTTGCGCAGGAGCGCTGGTTTGACCTGCCTGCTGACGAGAGCTGGCCCGCTACCTTGTTGACGCCTGAACTGCACGCCCTCTACAACCCGCAGGGCAGCATCGATGCCAGCGCGCTGGTCGATTTCAACTCGGGCGCCACCGAGCGCGGTATTTGTGCCCTGCCTTATGTGCGTCAGAGCGACGGTGCAACCGTGTATTTCCCGGTCAACATCATCGGCAATCTCTATGTCAGCAACGGTATGTCGGCGGGCAACACGCAGATGGAAGCGCGCACCCAGGCGCTGTCGGAAATTTTCGAGCGTGCCATCAAGGCGCGCATCATCAGTCAGGGCCTGTGCCTGCCCGACGTGCCGCAGGCCGTGATTGCGCGCTACCCGCGCATCGCCCATGGCATTGCGGCGCTGCGCGAGGCCGGCTTTGGCATTCTTGTGAAAGACGCCTCTTTGGGCGGGCGCTACCCTGTGATGAATGTCACGCTGCTCAATCCGCTCGATCAGGGTTGTTTTGCCAGCTTTGGCGCCCATCCGCGCTTTGAGGTGGCGCTGGAGCGCGCCATGACCGAGCTGCTGCAGGGCCGCGCGCTCGATGCGCTCTCGGGCTTTCCGACACCCGGCTTCGACCTCGAAGAAACCGCCAGTTCGACCAACATCGAGATCCATTTTGTCGATTCCAGCGGTGTCATTCACTGGAAGTTTTTGGGCGACGTGCCCGATCATGCGTTTGTCGACTGGAATTTCAGCAGCACCACGGCCGAAGATTACGCATGGTGCCTGGAGCGCCTGCAGCATGACGGCCACGAGGTTTACATTGCCGACTTTACCCAGCTTGGCGTATACACCTGCCGCGTGCTGGTGCCCGGCTTTTCAGAGATCTATCCGATCGACGACCTGGAGTTCGAGAACAACAGCGTCGCCAACCCGTTGCGCGAGGCCATTCTGAACCTGCCCGATCTGGACGACGACGAATGCGCTGACCTTCTGGATACCCTGAACGAATCCAATCTGGCGGATCATCGCCAGGTGCCCGGTCTGATCGGACTGGCGGCCGATCCGGGCTCATTCTGGAGCGACTTGCGCCTGGGCGAACTCAAAACGCTGCTGGCACTGGCCGTGGGCGACGAAGCCGCCACACTGGAAGGCTGTGAATGGATATTGAACTTTGACCAGATCGACCCGCAACGCAAGCGCGTGTATGCCTGCATCCAGAACCTGATCAATCTGGCCGACATGGGCGACACTGGTCCCTATCTCGTCAACCTGGCGCTGCTCTATGGCGCCGGCCCGCTGGCCCAGGCGCATGCCCTGATCATGCAGGAAGACCGCTTCATGGGCCTGGGCGCACCCGGCCTGGCGCTGCAAGGTTGCGAGATGCATCACAAGCTGCTGGCCGCCTACGAGAAGATTCATGCCGCGGCTTGAAATGGGGCTTCTTAAACCGGACTGGCCTGCACCTGCCCGGGTGCGGGCGGTCTGCACCACGCGCGTGGGCGGGGTGTCCGCTGCGCCCCATGACAGCCTGAATCTGGGTGACCATGTGGGCGATGCGCCTGCCTGTGTGGCTGCCAACCGGGCCATTTTGCAGGAGACCATCGGCGCGCGCCCGGTTTTCCTGAACCAGGTCCACGGCACCCATGTGGTGCCACTCGATGCCACCAGCCCGGACGGCATGGCAGCCGATGCCAGCGTGACCGATGCGCCCGGCCTGGCCTGCACGGTGCTGGTGGCCGATTGCCTGCCGGTGCTGTTCACCTGCGCGCAGGGCAGGGTCGTGGCCGCGGCCCACGCGGGCTGGCGCGGACTGGCGGGGCAGGGCGGCGCAGGAATTCTTGAGGCCACGCATCAGCAACTTCTGGACTTGTCGCAGCGTGGAACCAGGCAAAAAACCAGTGACATCATGACCTGGCTGGGGCCGTGCATTGGCCCGACCGCGTTTGAAGTGGGTGATGAGGTCAGGGTGGCCTTCACTCAAGATGACGGGCAGGCTGCGCACTGCTTCAAGCCGCTGGCGTCGGGCAAATGGCTGGCTGATCTGGCGGCGCTGGCGCGGCTGCGGCTGTGCGCCATGGGCATCAGCCATATTTATGGCAATGACAGCAGTGCCCCCTGGTGCACGCTGGGCAATGCCTCACGGTTCTTTTCTTACCGGCGTGACCGCATCACCGGCCGCTTCTGCGCCAGCATCTGGCTGGAGGGTTGAGGCCGCCCGGGCGGCGTTCTGTTCAGCGTGCTCTCTGGCCTTGATGGCGCGCTTGCGCGCCGGCGCACCCATAACATACAGCACCAGCGACAGTGGCAGCAGACCATAAAACACAAAGGTGATGATCCCGCCCAGCAGCGTGCCGGTGCTGTGGGTGGCTTCGGCCACGGCCATCAGGACGGCGACATACAGCCAGGCGATTGCAACGATGTACATGAATATGATGAGAATTTTGGGGACCAAAGGGGCATGTCAGGATTTCGAAGGTTCGAGCAGCGATACTATCTGATTGATTGATTGACTAACCCATTGAAGGTAATTCGCATGAATGAAGAAATTCAGGAACTTTGGCTTCAGACAGCCAGGAATTTCCAGCAGACACTGTCCGAAAACATGAGCAAAGCGTTTGAGTCGTTCCAGAACATGGACCTGGGTGAAGCGGGTGCCAAGCTGATGAAACCCATTTCAAAACGTCCAAAAATCAAGTTTTCACCTGAAAAACTCCAGGCACTGCAACACCAGTACATGAAAGAGGCGGCCGATTTGTGGACCGACTGCATGCAGGGCAAGCTGACAGTCACCGACCGCCGGTTTGCCGATCCGGCCTGGGCAGCCAATCCGCTGGCCACGTTCACGGCAGCTGTCTATTTGCTCAATGCCAGAACGCTTGTTCAACTGGCCGATGCCGTGGAGACCGATGCCAAAACCCGCGCCCGCATCCGTTTTGCGGTGGACCAGATCAACGCTGCCACCGCGCCCAGCAATTTCATGGCGCTGAACGCCGAAGCGCAACAAAAAGCCATTGAAAGCCAGGGCAAAAGCATCGCCCAGGGGATTCAGAACATGCTGCACGACATCCAGCAGGGCCATGTGTCGATGACCGATGAAAGCGTCTTCGAGGTGGGCAAAAATGTCGCCACCACAGAAGGCGCCGTTGTCTTTGAGAACGAACTGTTTCAGCTCATCGAATACAAGCCCCTGACCGACAAGGTCTATGAGAAACCTTTCCTGATGGTGCCGCCCAGCATCAACAAGTTTTACATTCTTGACCTGCAACCGGAAAATTCCCTGGTCAGGTATGCCGCTGCGCAAGGCCATCGCACCTTTTTGGTGAGCTGGCGCAACCCCGATGCCTCGCTGGCCAAGGCCACCTGGGACGACTACATCGAAAACGCCGTCATCAAAGCCATCAGCGTCACGCAAGAAGTGACCGGTGCCAAAAGCATCAACGCGCTGGGCTTTTGCGTCGGTGGCACCATGCTGGGCACGGCCCTGGCCGTGCTGGCCGCGCGCGGTGTGAAACCGGTGGCCAGCACCACTTTTTTGACCTCGATGCTCGACTTTTCCGACACCGGCGTGCTCGACGTCTTCATTGACGAAAATTTCGTCACCTACCGCGAGCACGAAATGGGCAAGGGCGGCCTGATGAAAGGCAAGGACCTGGCCAGCACCTTCAGCTTTCTGCGCCCCAATGACCTGGTCTGGAACTATGTGGTGGGCAACTACCTCAAGGGTGAAACGCCGCCGGCGTTTGACCTGCTGTACTGGAACAGCGATAGCACCAATCTGCCTGGGCCGTTTTACGCCTGGTATCTGCGCAACACCTATCTAGAAAACAACCTGACCAAGCCGGGCAAAGCCACGGTGTGCGGTGAAAAGATCGACCTGAGCCTGGTCGACATTCCCTTGTACGTCTACGGCTCGCGCGAAGACCACATCGTGCCGATAGGCGGTGCCTATGCCACCACACAGTTTTTGCCTGGCAAAAAACGCTTCGTGATGGGCGCATCCGGCCACATCGCAGGCGTTATCAATCCACCTGCCAAAGGCAAGCGCAGTCACTGGATTCGCGAAGATGGCAAGCTGCCCAAGACAGTAGACCAGTGGCTCGAAGGCGCCGTTGAGCACAAGGGCAGCTGGTGGACCGACTGGTCCAGCTGGCTGGCTGCCCAGGCGGGCAAGCAGATTGCCGCGCCCAAAACCTATGGCAAGGGTAAATACAAGGCGATCGAGCCCGCGCCCGGCCGTTATGTCAAGGCCAAGGCCTGATTTCGTCATTTATTGTTTGATTTTTTAACCAGGAAGCAGGAGACATCATGGAAGATATCGTTATCGTTTCAGCAGCGCGCACAGCTATAGGCAAATTTGGGGGGGCGTTGGCGAAAATTGCCGCCCCCGAATTGGGCTCCACAGTCATCAAGGCTTTGCTGGCGCGCACCGGCTTGAGCGCCGATCAAGTTGGTGAAGTGATTCTGGGTCAGGTGCTGGCCGCAGGTTCGGGCCAGAATCCGGCACGCCAGGCGCTCATCAAGAGCGGAATCCCGACCGAAACCCCGGCGCTCACCATCAACTGCGTTTGCGGCTCGGGTCTGAAAGCGGTCATGCTTGCCGCCCAGGCTGTCGCCTGGAACGACAGTGAGATCGTCATTGCTGGCGGCCAGGAGAACATGAGTGCGGCTCCGCACGTTTTGATGGGTTCGCGTGAAGGCATGCGCATGGGTGACTGGAAGATGGTCGACACCATGATTTATGATGGCTTGTGGGATGTGTACAACCAGTATCACATGGGCATCACCGCTGAAAACGTGGCCAAAACCTGCTGCATCAGCCGCGAACAGCAAGACGCCATGGCCCTGGCCAGCCAACAAAAAGCAGCCGCCGCGCAGGACGCAGGCAGGTTCAAGGACGAAATCGTCGATGTGCTGATCCCGCAACGCAAGGGCGATCCGTTGGTGTTCAATACCGACGAATTCCTCAATCGCAAAACCAATGCCGAGGCCCTGGCCGGCTTGCGTCCGGCCTTTGACAAATCTGGCACGGTGACCGCGGGCAATGCATCAGGCATCAACGATGGTGCCGCTGCCGTGATGGTCATGACTGCCAAAAAAGCCGCCGCGCTTGGGCTGACACCGCTGGCCCGCATTGCGGCCTTTGGCACCACGGGGGTTGATCCGGCACACATGGGGCTGGGCCCGATCGCCGCGTCGCGCAAGGCGCTGGCACGCGCCGGCTGGAACGTGGCCGATGTGGATCTGTTCGAGCTGAATGAGGCTTTTGCGGCTCAAGCTTGCGCTGTCAATCAGGAACTTGATGTGGACCCAAGCAAAGTGAACGTCAATGGCGGCGCCATTGCCATTGGTCATCCGATCGGTGCGTCAGGTTGCCGCATTCTGGTGACCTTGCTGCACGAAATGCAGCGCCGCAACGCCAAGAAGGGACTGGCTGCGTTGTGTATTGGCGGTGGCATGGGGGTTTCCCTTGCAGTGGAGCGCTGATTTAGCAGCCATAATAAATTGGTCTGTAATTGCAGGCAATCCAGTGGCTTGTGTGTCATGCCGGATTTGATCCGGCATCCACATCGCCACTTGGCAAAGTTTTAATCGTCGCAAAGAGGAGTCATTCATGAGTCAAAAAGTAGCATACGTCACCGGCGGCATGGGGGGCATCGGCACCGCCATCTGTCAGCGCCTAAGCAAAGAAGGTTTCAAGGTCATCGCTGGCTGCGGTCCAACGCGTGACTATGGCAAGTGGCTGGCCGAACAAGCCGCCCTGGGTTTCACGTTTTATGCCTCCGCCGGCAACGTGGGCGACTGGGACTCCACGGTGGAAGCCTTCACCAAGGCCAAGGCCGAGCATGGCCCCATCGATGTGCTGATCAACAATGCCGGCATCACCCGTGACCGCATGTTCGTCAAGATGTCACGCGAAGACTGGGACGCCGTCATCGAGACCAACCTCAACTCCATGTTCAATGTGACCAAACAGGTTGTCGGCGACATGGTTGAAAAAGGCTGGGGCCGCATCATCAACATTTCCAGCGTCAACGGCGTCAAGGGTCAGGCTGGTCAAACCAACTACTCTGCTGCCAAAGCCGGCATGCACGGTTTTTCGATGGCGCTGGCACAGGAACTGGCCAACAAGGGCGTGACCGTCAACACCGTGAGTCCGGGCTATATCGGCACAGACATGGTCAAGGCCATTCGCCAGGAAGTGCTCGACAAGATCATTGCCACCGTGCCGGTCAGACGACTGGGCGAACCCAGCGAAATCGCATCCATCATCGCCTGGCTGGCCTCAGATGAGGGCAGCTACGCCACCGGCGCCGAATTCTCGGTCAATGGCGGCTTGCACATGGGCTAAGCACTCGCTAAGGTTCGCAAAGGCTGGTGTGTTGTAGCACCGGCCTGCGGTCTGTTTCTGCTTGATTCAGCACCCGGGCGGCTTGTGAGGGCCAGATATTGTCTCGTACACTAAAGCCTATGACACGCTACAACACCCCTTTTGAAATCCACGTCCATGGCCAGGTGAGCCTGCGTGGTGATGTCACGTTCGAGCAGTTGCAAGACGCGCTCAAGCCAATCTGGAAATACGCCGGAGCCCGCTCTCTGGCCGATGCAGCGGGCAGCTTTTATGAAGACGAGCCCGGCATTCAATTCGACGCCAAAGACCATTTGTTGCAAATGTGCTGGACTGTTGAAGGCGATGACGACTTTCGCCAGGCACTCGACGAGATGTGCATGAACCTCAATGACGTGGCCTTGACCGGGGCTGCCATCGAGGTCACTTTTTATGACACCGAATTTGAGGACGAGGACGAGGACGCTGATCCTGAGGCCGAGTCGCGCGATGACTTCATCATGTTGTTTGTCGGCCCCGATCCGGCCGCCATCATGCAGGTGCAGCGCGATTTGCTGGTGCAGGACGTCGTCAGCCTGATGGAACGTCACTTCGACGGCGCAGAGCTGGGCGGGGTGGTGGCTGCGGTCGACCAGTTGTTCAGCCAGCGCTTCAATGATCTGGTCAGTTCACTGCAACTTGGCAAACCGCCGCGAGGCACCGGTGGTGGCACCAGCGGCATGGGTCATGGTGGCCGCAAGCCGCGCCATCTGCACTGAACGGACAGGGCGTTCGCGGCGCGGGCGCCGCTTCTATAGTCTTGCCGGGTACTTGCGCAATTCCTGCTTGGCAATGGCATTGCGGTGAACTTCATCCGGGCCGTCGGCAAAGCGCAGCGTGCGCGCGCAGGTGTAGGCGTAGGCCAGCACAAAGTCGTCGCACATGCCGGCGCCGCCAAAAGCCTGCATGGCCCAGTCGATCACATCGCATGCCATCCTGGGGGCTACCACCTTGATCATTGCAATCTCGTTTTTGGCCAGCTTGTTGCCGCCCACATCCATCATCCAGGCCGCCTTGAGTGTCAACAGGCGCGCCATGTCGATCTTGCAGCGGGCTTCGGCAATGCGTTCCTGCGTCACCGTTTGAGCTGCCAGTGTTTTGCCGAAGGCTACACGTTGGCTGGCGCGCCGGCACATCAGTTCCAGCGCCCGTTCTGCCAGCCCGATGAGCCGCATGCAGTGATGGATGCGCCCAGGCCCCAGGCGTCCCTGGGCAATCTCGAAACCACGGCCCTCACCCAGCAGGATATTGCTGGCTGGTACGCGCACATCCTTGAATGCAATCTCCATGTGGCCATGGGGAGCGTCGTCATAACCCATCACGTTGAGCGGGCGCAGCACCTGCACACCCGGCGTGTCGGCCGGCACCAGCAGCATGCTTTGCTGGGCGTGGCGCTCGGCCTGGGGATCGGTCTTGCCCATCACGATGTAGATGGCGCAGCGCGGATCGCCGGCGCCGCTGATCCACCACTTGCGACCGTTGATGAGGTAGTCGTCACCCTCACGCACCATGCTGGTCTCGATGTTGGTGGCATCGCTGGAGGCCACGTCGGGCTCGGTCATGGCAAAAGCCGAGCGGATGGTGCCGTCGAGCAAGGGCTTGAGCCAGCGTGTCTTGTGATCTGGCGCGCCATAGCGGGCGATGGTTTCCATGTTGCCGGTGTCCGGCGCCGAACAATTGAAGACTTCGCTGGCCCAAGGCACGTGGCCCATGATTTCTGCCAGTGGTGCATATTCCTGGTTGGTCAGGCCGGCGCCGTCAAAGCCGGCCGCCTGGGCGCTGTCGATCGGCAAAAACAGGTTCCACAAGCCCTGCTCCCGGGCCTTGGTCTTGAGGGTTTCAATGGTTTGCAAAGGTGTCCAGCGCTTGCCCAGAGCGGTATTGGCTTCGATTTCTGCATGGTGGGCGCCTTCAGCCGGGTAAATGTAATCTTCCATGAAGCGCAGCAATTTGGCCTGCAGTGCTTTGGTTTTGGGCGAATAGTCAAAGTCCATGGTGCGTTTCCAGAATCGGGCTATGGGTTGTTGGATCGCTGGGCAAATTGCCAGGCCAGTTCGGCCAGCGGCCGGGCGCCGGCGGCGGCACTGCGCGCCTGGGCACTGGCCGCCGTGCCGTCCTCCACGCGCTTGGCGATACCTTGCAGGATGGCGGCCATGCGAAACAGGTTGTAGGCCAGGTAAAAGTTCCAGTCCTGCGCCAGTTGCTCGGGCGTGGCCAGTCGCGTCTGCGCGCAATACTGCCGGATGTAATCGCGCTCGGATGGAATGCCCAGACTGGCCAGATCGAGCCCGCCGATGCCGCGGAACGCGCCGGGGGGAATGTGCCATGCCATGCAGTGGTAACTGAAATCGGCCAGTGGATGGCCCAGCGTGGAGAGTTCCCAGTCGAGCACGGCAATGATGCGTGGCTCGGTGGGGTGGAACATCAGGTTGTCTAGACGGTAGTCGCCATGCACGATGCTGACCATGGCCGGATCGTGCGCCATGGCCGGAACATGCTCGGGCAGCCAGGCCATGAGCCGGTCCATTTCAGCGATGGGCCGGGTGATCGAGGCCACGTACTGCCTGCTCCAGCGGCCAATCTGGCGTTCGAAATAGTTGCCAGGCTTGCCATAGCTGGCCAGGCCGCGCTGTGCGTAGTCCACGCTGTGCAGCGCCGCCAGCACGCGGTTCATTTCCTGGTAAATGTCCGCCCGTTCGGCAGGGGTCATGCCGGGCAGGGATTGGTCCCAGAAAATGCGGCCCTCCATGAATGCCATGACATAAAAGGAGCGACCAATCACCGACTCGTCTTCGCACAGGCACAGCATGCGCGGCACCGGCACTGCCGTTTCCGCCAGAGCCGACATCACGGCAAATTCACGCTCGATGGCATGCGCCGACGGCAGCAGTCTGGCCGCTGGCCCGGGCTTGCTGCGCATGACATAACTTTGTGTGGGCGTGATGAGCTTGAAGGTGGGGTTGGACTGGCCGCCTTCGAACGCCGCCAGTGTCAGCGGGCCGGCAAAGCCGGGCAAATGGGCTTGCAGCCAGAGCGTCAATGCTGCGCTATCGAAAGGTGGGGCGTCAACGTGCGGCAACATGGTTGTTGGCATCTTCAGTGATGATTTGCAGGGAGGTCTCGCGTCGATCGTGGCCGCCCGAAGTCTGCCTTGCAAGAGTTCTCAAAGGTTTGAGGCGGCAATGCGCATCAAGGCATCGCGATCGCGCACCACCAGACCGCCTGGTTCGATGCGGATGGCCTCTTCGCGCTCCATGCTTTTGAGCTCCTGGTTGACGCGCTGGCGCGAAGCGCCCAGCAGCTGGGCCAGTTCCTCTTGCGCCAGTTGCAAACCAATGCGCATTTCTGCGCCATCGCTCAGCGAGGGTACGCCGTAGCTGCGCACCAGATGCAGCAATTGCTTGGCCAGCCGGGCACGCAGTGGCAAGGTGTTGAGGTCTTCCACCAGGCCATACAGTTGCCGGATGCGCCTGGCGTGCAGGCGCAGCAAGGCTTCGTAGAGCTCGGCATGCTGCGCCAGTATTTTCCTGAAATCGGCGCGCGCCACGCACAGCAGGGTGCTGTCGCCGTGCGCATAGACATCGTGGGTGCGGCGGTCGCCGTCGAACATGGCCACATCGCCAAACCAGATGCCCGGTTCGACGTAGGTCAGCGTGATCTGTTTGCCTGAAATGGTGGTCGAACTGACCCGCACAGCCCCCTTGGCGCAGGCAATCCACTCCTGGGCCAGATCGCCGCGGGCTGCAATGAGGTCGCCATCCTGGTGGCGTCGAACGTAGGCACATCGCAATATATCGTGTCGAAGTGAAGGGGAAAGTCCGGAAAACCAGCGCCCGCCATTGATGGCCGAGCGTTCTTCGATGGTAAGGATGGGATCGTTCATGGACTGTCGTATGGGTGACTTGAAACGCCTGTAAAGTCACCTCAGTGACTCTTCAGACGTCTGACACTGCTGCAACGCCTTAGCGCCGGACCTGCAAGGCCCCGGGGTTGACAATGTTGGTCGGTCGACCCTTGATGAAGTTGATGACATTGTCAAAGGCCGCACTGAAATACATCTCGTAGCTGTCGAGTTCCACATAACCGATATGCGGCGTGCAAATGCAGTTTTCCAGACGCAGCAGGGCATGGCCCTGCAAAATGGGCTCGCTTTCATAGACATCGACCGCACCCAGGCCGGGGCGACCCCGGTTGAGCGCGCTGATCAGGGCATCGTGCTCGATCAGTTCGGCCCGTGACGTATTGACCAGCAAAGCGCTTGGCTTCATGCGTGTCAGGTCTTCCAGCCGGACGATGCCCTGGGTTTCGGCTTTCAGGCGCAGATGCAGCGTGAGCACGTCCGATTGCTCAAAAAATTCATCACGGGTGGCGGCCGCACAATAGCCATTTTGAATCGCCAGTTGCCGACTCGTTGCACTGCCCCAAACCAGCACCCGCATGCCAAAGGCCTTGCCATAACCCGCCACCAATTGGCCAATGCGGCCAAAGCCCCAGATGCCCAGGGTACGCCCCTTCAGCACCGTCCCCAAGCCAAAGTTGGCGGGCATGGCGCTGGATTTCAGTCCGGATTGCTGCCATGCGCCGTGCTTGAGGTTGCCGATGTATTGCGGCAGGCGCCGCATTGCGGCCATGATCAATGCCCAGGTCAGTTCTGCCGGCGCGACGGGTGAGCCGGTGCCTTCGGCCACCGCAATGCCGCGCTCGGTGCAGGCGTTGACGTCAATATGGTCACCAACCCGACCGGTTTGCGAGATCATCTTGAGTCTGGGTAATTTTTCGATCAGCGCGCGCGGCAGGTGTGTGCGTTCACGGTTGAGCACGATCACGTCAGCGTCCTTGAGGCGCACGGACAGTTGTCCCAGTCCTTTGACGGTGTTGGTATAAACCTTGGCCTGGTAAGGCTCCAGCTTGGCCGAGCATGCCAGTTTGCGCACAGCGTCCTGGTAATCATCAAGAATCACGATGTTCATGACACGGATTGTGCCTTGAGCGCTGGCACTGCCGGCAGAACTCGTCCAAAAATAGGGACGAGACAAACGATTCAGTGGCTGTGTTCGAAAGCCGCCAGACGGTCCAGCTCAGCACAGACGTCAGCCATGCGCCCGGAAATCACCAGGCGTCCGGCCTGGGAGGAGGGCTGGCCTGCCTCCACCACGTGCAGCACGCGCAAGGGCCGTATTGTGACGGCATTGCCGCGGGTGCGGGCCCTGGCATGGGGTGAATGTGCAATGTTCATTTTGCGGGGCTCTGGCTGGCTGCTACGGCAGGTAAAGTCAAGGCCTGATGCGGTTTGGGGCATGCTCATGAACAAGCCCTTACATCAACATGGTGTTGCGGATCAGGCCGACTGCCAGACCCTCGATTTCAAAGACTTCGCCGGGTTCGACCACGATGGTCTGGTAGTCAGGGTTCTCGGGGTGGAGTTCGATCAGGTTGCCGTGGCGCATGAAGCGTTTGACCGTGACTTCATCACCGAGCCGGGCCACCACAATCTGGCCATTTTTGGCTTCCCGGGTGCTTTGCACGGCCAGCAGGTCGCCGTCCATGATGCCGGCGTCGCGCATGGACATGCCACGCACTTTGAGCAGGTAGTCGGGTTTGCGCTGGAACAGGCTGTCTTCCACGTAATAGGTTTTGTCGATGTGTTCCTGCGCCAAAATGGGGGAGCCTGCCGCCACGCGACCGATCAACGGTAGCGCCAGCTGGGCAAAATCTGCCACCGATTGCGCCAGAGATTTGCCGCGTGAGGTGTTGATGGCCTGCAGGGTGTCGCTTTTCAGGCGGATGCCGCGCGAGGTGCCGCTGACCAGCTCGATGGCGCCTTTGCGGGCCAGTGCCTGCAAATGTTCCTCGGCGGCGTTGGCGGATTTGAAGCCGAGCTCGGTGGCGATTTCGGCGCGTGTGGGGGGTGCACCGGTGCGGGCAACCGCGCGCTGGATAAGATCGAGAATCTGTTGCTGGCGATCAGTCAGTTTGGGTCGGACGGGCATGTCGGCTCCTGGTGTGACGGTGAACAAAATACTGGTTTCTTATCCAGTAGCTGTATTTTTAAACAGTTTAAGAAAGACTGCAAGTGGTGATTGACCAAAATATGAAAAAAATTGTGGTACTGGGCACTGGCGGCACCATTGCCGGCACCGCTGCCGATGCTGCTGACAACCTGGGTTATCGTGCCGCCCAAGTGGGCGTGGCTGATTTGCTGGCAAGCGTGCCAGGCATGGCGGATACGCTGGGCGGCCATCCCCTTGTGGCTGAGCAAGTGGCGCAAGTCGATAGCAAGGATATGGGCTTTGCCATCTGGACGGCACTGGCGCTGCGCGTGCAGCAGCACCTGGCAGATGACAAGGTGTGCGGGGTGGTGATCACGCACGGCACCGACACGATTGAAGAAACCGCCTTTTTCCTGCATGCCGTGCTGCCCGCTGCGCTGCAGTTGCGCAAGCCTGTGGTGCTGACTTGCGCCATGCGTCCGGCCTCGAGCCTGAGCCCTGATGGCCCGCAGAATTTGCTCGACGCGGTTGCCTTGACGCTCACACCGGGTGCGTGTGGTGTGATGGTGGTGTGCGCCGGCGTGGTGCATGCCGCTTTGGCGGTGCAAAAAGTGCATGTTTACCGCCCGGATGCCTTCAGTTCGGGCGACTCCGGGCCTCTGGGGTACATGGAAGAGGGGCGCTTGCGATTGGTCAAGTGCTGGCCGCTTGCGCTGACCCATCAAGCCCCCTTGACGCTTGAAAAAACCGCAACCATCACGATCTGGCCACGGGTTGAAATTATCATGAACTACGCTGGAGGCAGCGCTGCCATGGTGGATGCCTTGCTGCAGCCCTTGCCATCCACACCGCCCCTGAAAGGTCTGGTTGTGGCGGGCACCGGCAATGGCACCCTGCACGTTGCACTGACCGAGGCTTTGCTGCGCGCCGAGCAAATGGGGGTGCGTGTGCTGCGCGCGTCGCGTTGTGGCGATGGGCGTGTGCTGCCGGTGGCTGGCAGTGTTTTAAAAGACAGCAACGGACTGTCACCCGTCAAGGCCAGGGTGGCCCTGATGCTGGAGTTGATGAGTGACGGGTGAAGGGGCAGATCACTCGCGCAGCGATGTGCTCTGACCCAAGGGATTAGCTCTCCAATGCGGCAAAAGCGCGCGCGGTGATTTCTTCGACGCTGCCGGTGCCGCTGATGGCGCGGTACCTGGGGGCGGCAGCCGGGTCGGCCTTGGCCCAGTTGCTGTAGTAGTCGACCAGCGGACGGGTCTGTGCGCTGTAGACGTCCAGGCGCTTCTTGACGGTCTCTGCCTTGTCGTCGTCGCGCTGCACCAGCGGCTCGCCAGTCACATCGTCCTTGCCTTCGACCTTGGGCGGGTTGAACCTGATGTGGTAAGTGCGCCCTGACGGCGGGTGCGAACGCCGACCGCTCATGCGTTCGATGATGGCGTCAAACGGCACGTCGATTTCCAGCACGTAGTCGAGCTTGACGCCGGCTGCTTTCATCGCGTCGGCTTGCGGGATGGTGCGCGGAAATCCGTCAAACAGGAAACCGTTGGCGCAGTCGGGCTGGGCAATGCGCTCCTTGACCAGGTTGATGATCAGATCGTCGCTGACCAGGCCGCCGGCATCCATCACCTTTTTGGCCTGCACGCCCAGCGGGGTGCCGGCCTTGACGGCGGCGCGCAGCATGTCGCCGGTGGAAATTTGCGGAATGCCGTATTTTTGGCAGATGAACGTGGCTTGCGTGCCTTTACCAGCGCCAGGTGCGCCCAGCAGAATAAGTTTCATAGATGTCCTCGGGTTCCTGTTGACAATTGAAGCAGATCGACCATCTTGAGGATAGCACGTGAGAGCTTTTGCATCGCTTACAAATATTTCCTCAAATATGCTTCAGCCGCCCAGCAGCCGCCGCACCCGCTCCAGGTCTTCAGGTGTGTCCACGCCAGTCCCCGGCACCTGCCGGGTGATATGCACGGCAATGCGGTGCCCGTGCCACAAGGCGCGCAATTGCTCCAGCGATTCGGTTCGTTCCAGCGGCGCCTGAGCCAGCTTGGGAAATAGCCGCAAAAAACCGGCCCGGTAGGCATAGATGCCGATGTGGCGCAACGGCGTCGGGCTGGGCAGCTGGTCGGGGGTGTCGCGCGGCCAGGGGATGGGAGCGCGGCTGAAGTACAGCGCCATGTGCTGAGCATCGAGCACCACCTTGACCACGTTGGGGTTGTGAAACTCCGCCACCGAGCCTAGTGCATGTGCCGCCGTGCTCATGGCAGCAGCTGGATGTCTGGCAAGCAAGCGGGCCACGTCGGTGATGAGTTGTGGCTCGATCAGCGGTTCGTCGCCCTGCACATTGACCACAATGGCATCGTCAGGCAGGTTCAGCAGATCGCAGGCCTCGGCCAGCCGGTCACTGCCCGAAGGGTGGTCGGCACGGGTGAGCACGGCCGTGATGCCGTGCGCCTGGCAGGCCATCACAATATCGCGGTTGTCGCCAGCGACCACCACGCATTGCGCGCCCGAACGCTGCGCCTGCTGTGCCACGCGCACCACCATCGGCACGCCTGCAATATCGGCCAGAGGCTTGTTGGGCAGGCGCGAGGAGGCCAGCCGGGCAGGAATCAGGACGGAAAAGGTCAAGGCCGCGGACTTTCTTCAGGTTCCTTGTCGGTCAGTGTTCTAGCCTCGTTTTCGAGCAATATCGGAATGCCGTCGCGCACCGGGTACGCCAGGCGAGCACTGCGCGACACCAGTTCTTGCGCCTCGTGGTTGTAGGTGAGTGGCCCTTTGGTGACGGGGCATACCAGTAATTCAAGCAGTCGTGTGTCCATGCGTCAATGATAGCGTTATGGCCTTGGCGTCTGGGTGACCTGATGCTTTAAACCCAGATTGTCCATTAGGCGCACCTGCGGTGCTTTTTGGGTGCTGGCGGCGCAGTGACGGTCGCTTTTGCCCTGCATCAAAGTCCATAGCCCAAGCTATGGACGCCTCAGTCAGGTCAAAACCGCCGCGCCACTGCATCCGCCATCCCTCCAAACCCTAATGAACAATCTGGGTTAAAAGTGGCACAAGCCGCTGCTCGAGGGCATCCCAAAAATCGGCTTCAGGTTCAAACTCCAGTGGCACGGCCAGCGCATCGGGTTCCCGGGCCCACAATTTGACGGCATCCTTTTCAGTGCAAAGCACGGTGTAAGTGCCGCCAGCGTTGCCTGTCCAGTGGCTGAAATCATCGTGATCCGGCAGCGCCAGCGTTACTGCCAACACCAGTCCCTGATCTCGCAACATGGCAAAAAATGCCCCCGGACTGGCAATGGCAGCCACAGCCAGCAGGGGTTTGCCAATCGCGACATCCGTCAAGGCGATGCGGCTGCCATCGGCACGTACGGCATGGCTGGCCAGCCCGCGCCTGGCATGAAAGCCGGCAAAAGCGGGCTGCAAGCCGGTGTGCAGCAGCAGATCGAGCGGCCGTGGCCAGGGTTCACGCAAAGGTCCGGCGGGCAACAAAAAACCGTTGCCAATGCCCCGGTCGTCAAAGACACCAATCTCCAGATCGCGCTGCAGTTGCAGATGTTGCAGGCCATCGTCACACACGATGAGTCGGATGAGCGGGTGCTGGTTCAGCAGGGCGCGACCGGCCTGCGCCCGGTTGGCCGCCACAACGACCGGGGCCGAGGTGCGGCGCTGGATCAAGGCCGGCTCGTCACCGACGTCTTCGACAGCACTGTCCGGCAAAACCTCCAGGCACTCCTGGCTGCGGCGTCCATAGCCCCGCGAGACCACCCCCACAGGCACCCCGCGCGCTTGCAGTCGCTGCAGGATGGCGATCACCACCGGTGTCTTGCCGGCACCGCCTGCCACCACATTGCCCACCACCAGCACCGGTACCGGCAGGCGCTCGGAGCTCAACCAGCCCAGCCGGTACAGCAGTTTGCGCAGTCGCACCAGCAACCCATAAAGCGCAGACAAGGGCCACAGCAGCCAGGCCTGCCATCCACGCTGTTGCCAGACGGCAGTCAGCCAGTGCCCAGGCGTGGGTGCTGCATCAGCCATGGCTCAGGGCGTGCTCCCGGGCGTGGAGGCTATCGTGGCAAAGGTGATTTGTGTCAGCCCGGCGCGGCGCGCGGCTTCCATCACGCTGATCACCGCCTGGTGTCTGGCATTGGCATCGGCGTGGATGATGACCACCGATTGCGGTCCCGCGTTGGCGCCCGCCTGCAAGGCCCTGGTCAGCTCGTCCACGCTGCGCCCGTTCACCATTTGTTTATTGATGCTGTACTGACCTTCGGCACTGACCGAGACCAGCACTTCACGGGCATAGTCGCGCTGCGCATCAGCGTCGGCAACCGGCAGCTTGAGCTGCATTTCGGTGTACTTGCTGTAGGTGGTGGAGAGCATCAAAAAGATCAGGATGACGAGCAGCACGTCAATGAACGGGATCAGGTTGATCTCAGGCTCTTCTTTTGGGCGCACCCTGAAATTCATCATGAGCCGGCCAACTTGCGCAAGGTGTAAAGATGGCGCGCCAGGCGATCGGCCGACAGTTCCAGTGTCAACAGATATTCATCGACCCGGGCGCGAAAGTAGCGCCAGAAAATGAGCGACGGAATCGCCACGATCAAGCCGAATGCAGTGTTGTAAAGCGCCACCGAGATACCGTGCGCCAGCTGCGCCGGGTTGCCGCCCATGTTGACGCCCGTGGGTTGCGAGCCAAAGATCTCGATCATGCCGACCACCGTGCCGAACAGACCCATCAAAGGTGCCACCGAGGCGATGGTCGCGAGCGCGCTCAGGTAGCGCTCCAGCCGGTGTGCCACCTGGCGGCCGGTGGCCTCCATGTCGGCACGCAACTCGTCTTCGGTGCAACCGGGGTTGGTGTTGAGTGCGCGCAGGCCGGCTGCCAGCACCTCGCCCAATGCCGAGTTCTGTTCCAGCCGGCTCACCACATCAGCGCCGGGAACGGTTGAGCGGGTCACGCTCAGCACTTCATCAAGCAGCCTGGGTGGCGCAACCTTGATGGTTTGCAGGTTGATGAAGCGCTCGATGATCAGCGCCAAGGCCAGCACAGAGCAGGCCACCAAGGGCCAGATCGGCCAGCCTGCAGCTTGCAGGATGGAAAACAAATTGGAACTCCGCTCAAAAATATTGCTGGTGAATTATGGCGCAGACATTCATCGAACTGTCACAGCGACGCACTTTGCGGAAGCGGGGCCCCTTGTGGCAGCGGCGTTCTCGTCGTGCTGGGATTCGGGCAGGCGCAACATGCGCGCACTGTCAAACTGCCTGGATTCGCCGCAGACCGGATCAATGAATTCCAGCCGTTTGGCCAGCAATTGCAGCGGCTTGGCATAGTCCACCTGACCTTCTGGTGAGAGGGTGGGGTAGAGGCCATCGTTCAAAATCGGCAGGCCCAGCGCCAGCATGTGCACGCGCAACTGGTGGCGCTGGCCGGTCACTGGTTTGAGCTGGTAGCGCGCCAGCCCACCCCGCACCTCGAGCACATCGATGGTCGTGATCGCATTGGGCGTGCCCGGCACCTCACGCTGCAGCATGAAGTGACCCGCCCCACGGATGCGGCTGGCGCGCGTCTGCGGCCAGCTCAGCCCGGGCCGCCAGGGGGCAATCGCCTCGTAGGTTTTGCGCACGGCATGCTGGCTGAAAAGAGCACTGTAGGCGGCGCGGCTGGCCATCTGTTTGGAAAAAAGCACCAGTCCGGCGGTGTCGCGGTCAATGCGGTGAATGGGCACCAGGTCATCCAGGCCAAGCTTTTTTTTGAGCCGCACCAGCACCGTTTCGCGCAGGTAGCCGCCCGAGGGCACCACCGGCAGAAAATGCGGCTTGTCCACCACCAGCAGGTGCGCGTCTTCAAACAGCACCACTTCGTCAAAGGGAATGGGTGGTTCATCAACCACCTCGCGGTAGTAGTACAGGCGCTGATGCGCGCCATAGGGCGCCTGGTCGGCGTGTTCAGGCAGGACAGGCTGACCGCTTTCGTCGATGACGTCACCACGTGCCATGCGCGCCAGCCAGGTTTGTGGTGTGATTGCTGGAAACCGCTGGGCCAGAAAGTCCAGCAAGGTCGGCCACGGGCCGGCGGGCAGGCCGACGCAACTCGGGCCGATGCCCTGACGCGTGGGCGGTTTAAACGCGCTCAAACACCAGGTCCCAGACACCGTGGCCCAGTTTGAGGCCGCGGTTTTCAAACTTGGTCAAGGGCCGGTAATGCGGCTTGGGTGCGTAACCCAGCAGCTCCGGGTGGCGGGTCAGAGCCGTGTTGCGCAGCAGTGGCTCGGCGCTCAACACTTCGAGCATCTGTTCGGCATAGGGCTGCCAGTCGGTGGCGCAATGCAGATAGCCGCCCACCTTCAGGCGCGCCGCCAGTTTGACAATCAGGGGCGGCTGGATCAGGCGTCGCTTGTTGTGCTTCTTTTTGTGCCAGGGATCGGGGAAAAAAATGTGCACTCCGTCCAGACTTTGCAGTGGCAGCATGTGGTCGATGACTTCGACCGCGTCATGCGCGCAGATGCGGATGTTGTGCAAACCCTGCTCGCCAATGCGCTTGAGCAGCGCGCCCACGCCGGGTTCGTGCACCTCGCAACACAGAAAGTTGGTCTGCGGCAGTGCCGCGGCAATGTGCGCCGTGGCCTCGCCCATGCCAAAGCCGATTTCCAGCACCGTCGGCCGTCTGGAAGGGCCATCGGGGCTGGCGCTGGCGGCATGGGCAAAAGCCGCCGCAAAATCCAGCAGGCTGGCCTGGTAGGGCAGCAAAAATCGGGGTCCTAGCTCATCAAACGCCTTGCTCTGTCCGCTCGTGATCCGACCTGCGCGGCGCACGAAACTCCTGATGGTTTTGGGGTGGGCCACATCAGCCAGACTTTGGAGCCGGATGCGTGGCTTGCTGGCCTTGATGGGCGCTTTGGGGGGGAGGTTTTGGGTGTCGTTCACGGGGCGCGATTGTAAAGACCCCGCCACTGCGCCACCCAATGGGCCAAGGCGCTGGCTGGGTCATGTTGCGGCGTCAGACCCAGCACGGCAGCTGCCTGGTTCAGCGCCAACAGCGGCTCGCAGGTGTCCAATGCCTGGGCGCCGTTTTGCTTGCTGAGTTTTTCATCGTTGGCGCCCAGCACCAGCGGCGTGTGCAAGTAGTGCGGCGTGGGCAGGCGCAGGGCGCGTTGCAGCAGTATCTGGCGCGGCGTGTTGTCGGCCAGGTCCTCGCCTCGCACCACGTCGGTGATGCCCTGCGCAGCGTCATCCACCACCACTGCCAGTTGATAGGCAAAACAGCCGTCGGCCCGTTTCAAGATGAAGTCACCCACTTCGCTGGCCACATTTTGCGATTGCGCCCCCAGGCGGCGGTCGAACCAATGAAGTTCGGACGGGTCATCCATTTTGAAGCGCCAGGCGCGCGCCGCCTTGCCATGCAAGCCGTTTCTGCAGGTGCCGGGGTAGATCATCTCTCCGTGGCGTGTTTTGGTGCGGCCGCTGTACTGCAGGGCCAGTTCGATATCGCGGCGTGAGCAGCCGCAAGGGTAGGCGTGGTCGTGTCTGATGAGATGCGTCAATGCCTGCTGGTAGAGCGCCGAGCGTTGTGACTGGTACACCGGCAGATGATCACTGTGCAGGCTGCAGGCAGCAAGCTGGCGCAGGATGATTTGATCCATGCCGGGCAAGCAGCGCGTGCGGTCCACATCCTCGATGCGCACCAGCCACTGGCCGCCATGGGCGCGCGCATCGAGCCAGCTGGCCAGCGCCGCCACCAGTGAGCCCGCGTGCAGCGGCCCGGTGGGCGAGGGCGCAAAGCGACCGATGTAATCTGACGTGATATCCAACGTCATGGCGAGCCAGTCGTATCCTGCCCGATGCAGCTCATGGATCTTGATCCGCCATTGCGAGTGCAGCGCGGCTATCCATGCACTCGGGCGTCATGGATGGCTTCACTTCGTTGGCAATGTCCAACCTGTTCATGGAAAGCGAAGCGTGGAAATCCATGCAGTCCTGGTTCGCCACGTCGCTGCGCTCCTCACGATGACGAATCGTCAATCAAAGCACCGCCAGGGCCAGTTCCAGGCCCGACACAAACGCGTCTTCCACGCGATGGCCCAGGCACCAGTCACCACACAGCCCCAGCCTTTTTCGGCCATCCCAAAGGTGACTTTTGCCCAGCGGCTGTATCGTTCTGGCATAGAGCCAGCGCTGGCTGTCGATGTGGGCCGGCTCGGCGTGGATGCCGGTCACTTCGCTGAAGGCCTTGAGCAACTTGGCCTCGGCGCGTTGCGGATCATCATGAATGTGCTCCTGTGACCAGGCGGCGCTGGCCTGCACGGTCCAGCGCTCGATGGGCTCACGCCCGGGTTTGCTCGATTCGCGCGCCAGCCAGGCAATGCGGTGGTGCGTGCTGCGCGCTGCGTTCCACTGGGGCCCCAGCGCCGACAGGCCGGGCTGCATGGCTTGCGGAAATGCCAGCATCAGGGTCCAGCATGGCGCAACCTTGACCTGCTCAAGCTGCCTGATCCAGTGGCTGGATTGCCCGGACTCCTGCAGCAATTTGTGCGCTTGCGCACTGGGTATGGCAAGCAAAACACCATCAAATCCCGAAAACACATGCTGCGTGCCGTCAAGCCCCTCAGTGCGTAGTTGCCATTGTCTGGCCCTGACCGCATCGGACTCGATGCGCAGCACACGGGTTTGCAGTTCGATCTTGCCAGCTGCCACCAGTGGCTCGGCCCAGGCGCTCACCAGCGAATTCATGCCCGGCACCGCCACCCAGTGGGCATCAGGGCTGGGCAAGCCCGGCGCGGTCACATGGCCCAGCTCATCGAGCACCTGTACATTGTTGGCACTCCAGCGCTTGCAGGTTTTGGGTGTGGTTGCCAGGGCTTGCAAAAAGCGTGGGTCACGGGCCGTGAAGTACTGCACGCCGTGGTCGAACGAGCCAAAGGCGCTGCTTCGGGTGGCCATGCGTCCGCCCAAGCCCCGGCTTTTGTCGAACACGGTCACCTGGTGGCCGGCCTGCACCAGCGTGCGGGCGCAGGTGATGCCGGCCATGCCAGCACCAATGACGGCAAAGTGTTGCGGAGCGCGCTGCGCTGAACTCATAATTAACTCCAGTTGATGACGATCGTGATCTGTGTGAATGTGACCGACTTTACACGCCCCGGCTTCGCGGCTGCAAAGCAGACCCTGCATGGATCTTAAAGAAGCGTTTATTTCAGAAGGAACATCTTGCTCACCCTCAGGCCTTCCAGCGAGCGCGGCTTTGCAGACCATGGCTGGCTGCAGTCGTTGCACAGCTTTTCATTCGCCGGTTATCACGACCCGGCGCACATGGGCTGGGGCAACCTGCGCGTCATCAACGAAGACCGCGTGGCGCCAGGCAAAGGATTTGGCAGCCATGCCCATCGCGACATGGAGATCGTCAGTTACGTGTTGCAGGGCACACTCGCGCACCAGGACAGCATGGGCAACGTCAAGTCCATTCCGGCCGGCGACGTCCAGCGCATGAGCGCCGGCACCGGCGTGCAGCACAGCGAGTTCAACTTTTCCCCGAATGAAACCACCCACTTTTTGCAGATCTGGATCGAGCCCGACGTGATGGGCATCAAGCCCAGCTATGAGCAAACCACTTTCTCCGATGCTGCCAGGCAAGGTCGCCTTTGCCTGGTGGCGTCGCCCGACGGCGTGCAGAGCTCGGTCACCCTCCACGCCGATGCCCGCCTGTATGCGGGGCTTTTCGATGTCGGCCAGAATGCCACGCTCAAGCTCAGCGCTGGCCGCAAGGGCTATGTGCATCTGGTGCGCGGTGCCATCAAGGTCAACGGCGTGGCGCTGCTCGCCGGAGATGCTGCCCTGCTGTCCGATGAGCCTTCGGTGGCTTTGAGCGATGCACAGGACGCCGAGGTGCTGGTGTTCGACTTGTGCGCTTAAGATTTCTTTTTTCAAGGAGTGATGATCATGGCAAAAGTTGCAGTCGTTTTTCATTCGGGATATGGCCACACGCTGCGCATGGCGCAATCGGTGGCTGATGGCGCCAACGCCGTTCTGGTGCCGATCGATGCCGATGGCAATCTTGCAGACGATGGTTGGGACACCCTGAACCAGGCCGACGCCATCATCATGGGCAGCCCAACCTACATGGGCAGCGTGAGCTGGCAGTTCAAGAAATTTGCCGATGCGTCGAGCAAGGCCTGGTTCAGCCAGGCCTGGAAAGACAAGATTTTTGGCGGCTTTACCGCCAGCGCCAATGTCAACGGCGACAAGCACTCCACCATCCACTACCTCATGACTCTGGCCATGCAACATGGCGGCATCTGGGTAGGCACCGGCCTGCATTACAACAACACCAAGGCCTCGCAACGTGACGACATCAACTATCTGGCCTCCAGCGCCGGCCCGATGGCGCAGACGCCGGGTGATGCCGGTGGTGCAGAAATGAATCCTGGTGACCTGGAAACAGCGCGCCTGTTCGGCCAGCGCGTGGCGCAAATGGCAGTCAGATTCAAGGGTTGAGCCGCGATAATTGCGGCCTATGTCTTCTCCGAAAGTGCTGTTCGGCTTCCATGCCGTCGGTGTGCGCCTGAAAACCGCGCCCAAATCCATTGCTGAAATCTACGTCGATCCGACCCGTCGCGATGCGCGCATGCGCCAGTTTGTCGACAGGGTCAATGAGGCTGGCGTGCGTCTGCTCGAAGCAGACAGCATGCGCCTGGCCAAGCTGTGCGGCAGCCACGGCCACCAGGGTGTGGCGGCGCGGGTGCAACCGTTGCCCCGGGTAACCTCGCTGGACGAGTTGCTGGAGCAACTGGAGGCCACGCAGCTCGAGCGCCCCGTCAATGAGCGAGTTCAGCCGCTGATTCTGGTGCTCGATGGCGTGACCGACCCGCACAACCTGGGCGCCTGCCTGCGCGTGGCTGACGGCGCTGGTGTGCACGCCGTGATCGCCCCCAAGGACCACGCGGCCGGCATCAACGCCACGGTGGCCAAGGTGGCCAGCGGCGCGGCCGAAACCGTGCCTTACTTCATGGTGACCAACCTGGCGCGCACCCTGAACGAGCTCAAGGAGCGCAACATCTGGATCATCGGCACCAGCGATCAGGCTGTCAAAACGCTCTATCAGGCCGATCTGCGTGGCCCGGTGGCGCTGGTGTTGGGCGCCGAGGGCGAAGGCATGCGCGCCTTGACAGCCAGGACCTGCGACGAGCTGGTCAGCATCCCGATGCGCGGCGCGGTGGAAAGCCTGAACGTGTCGGTGGCCAGCGGCGTGTGCCTGTATGAAGCCTTGCGCCAGCGCTCGGAAATCACCCATCAAACCTGATATGGGTACGCAGGACAATTTGCCGCGACCCTACCGTTTCGGCTATGGCGTCATGGACGAAAACCTGAACTTTGTTGCGGATCCTGCTGAAAAAAAGGTTTACTTTGAGGTCAGCGACTATGCCTCGAATGACCTGTTTTTTGAAAACCCGCGCTGAGCCAGTGCTCACACCCAGCCCAGCCAGCCCAGCACCGCGCCTGCCCCCAGTAGCCAGAGCAGATGCAAGCGGGTGCGCCACACCAGCAAAGTGACGCTGGCGGTGAGCAACCACATGGGCCAGTGTCTCAGGTCGACGCTCAGATTGGCTGTCAGAATCCAGCCCGTGGCCAGCAGTAGCGCGACCACCACCGGCGCCATGCCCTGCTTGAAAGCCCGCACACCGAGCCGATCACGGTTTTGATGCGCCCAGCGCGAGGCGGCAAAGGTCAGCGAGGTGCTCGGCAGCAGAATGCCCAGCATGGTCAGCGACATGCCCAGCATGCCAAAGCCCCAGGCGGTGCCACTGGTGATCAGGCCGCCGCCCGCGTTGAGTCCCACCTGCCAGCCCAGCAGCGCCACGAACAGCACGTTGGGGCCGGGTGCCGCCTGCGCCAATGCGATGGCTGCGTTGAACTGGCTGTCGGTGAGCCATCGATGCTGCTCCACCAGCGTGCGGTGCATGTCGGGCACCGTGGTGATCGCGCCACCAATAGCCAGCAGCGACAAGGCCAAAAAATGCGTCAACAGGGCCAGCCAGTCGCCCAGATTCAAACTTGTGCTCATGAATGCGTCGGTGCAGATGGCTGTGCCGTCAAGCGGCGGTAAGCCAGCAGGCCCGAACCACCGCCGAGCACTGCCAGCACCCAGATCAAGGGCAAGCGCAACCAGGTGATGGCGACAAAAGTCAGCGCAGCCGAGGCCCAGCACCATGACAGGCCAAGCACGTTGGTCTTCAAGGTGGGCAGCATTTTCAAGCCGGTGGCCATGATCATGCCGGCCGCCACGGCACTCATGCCACGCAAGGCGCCCTGGATCTGCGGCACATCGGAGACACCTGCATACAAGCCAGCCAGCAGCACCACGATCAGCAGCGGAAACGTCAGCATGCCCGTCAGCGCCGCCAGGCCGCCGCGCCAGCCAAAGTAACGATCGCCGATCATCAGAGACAGATTCACCACATTCGGACCGGGCAGCACCTGGGCCACCGCCCAATCCTCAACGAATTGTTCGCGGCTGAGCCAGCGTTTTTTTTCCACCAGTTCGCGCTGAACCACCGCCACCACGCCGCCAAAGCCTTGCAGCGCGAGCCAGGTGAAGGCCCAGAACAAGGCCTTCAGGGACTCCGGTTGCGCTGCGTTCGGGTTCGGCGCAGGGCGTTGGGTTTGAGGGTGAGCGCTTGACCGTGCTGCGCTCATGCAAAGGTGGCAGCGTGTTGCAAAGGCAGACCCGCCTGGTCTTTGGCCGCCAGCAACGGCGGTACGGTCACAGGCCACTGCACACCGAGCGCCGGATCGCTCCACAGCAGGCAGCGCTCGAACTCGGGGTGGTAATAGTCGGTGGTTTTGTACAGGAACTCGGCACTCTCGCTGGTGACCAGAAAGCCGTGTGCAAAACCGGGCGGAATCCAGAGCAGGCGCTTGTTTTCTGCGGACAGTCGCACGCCTTCCCATTGGCCGAAATGGGGCGAACTGCGGCGCAAGTCAACCGCCACATCGAAGACCTCGCCGTGGGTCACGCGCACCAGCTTGCCCTGTGGGTGTTCGATCTGGTAATGCAGACCGCGCAGCACGCCCCGGGCCGACTTGCTGTGGTTGTCCTGCACGAATTGCACGTTCAACCCCGTCGCTGTCGCAAAGTCGCGCGCGTTGAAACTCTCAAAAAAGAAACCGCGCGCGTCGCCGAAGACTTTGGGTTCCAGGATCAGCACGCCGGGCAGTTTGGTTGGGGTGACGGTGTAGGGCATGGTGATTATTTCAACAAGTTCAATAGATACTGCCCATAACCGTTCTTGGCCAACGGCGCTGCCAGCTTTTGAATCTGCGCGGCGTCGATCCACTTTTGCACATAGGCAATTTCTTCCGGGCACGCCACTTGCAGACCCTGGCGCTTTTGCAGCGTGGCGATAAAGCTGGCGGCCTCCAGCAGGCTGTCGTGGGTGCCGGTGTCGAGCCAGGCGTAGCCGCGGCCCATCATTTCGACGTTGAGCTGGCCTTGCTCGAGGTAGACGCGGTTGACGTCGGTGATCTCCAGCTCGCCACGCGCAGAAGGGCGGATGTGCGCGGCGATGTCGCAGACCTGGCTGTCGTAGAAGTACAGGCCTGTGACGGCGTAATTGCTTTTGGGCTGTGGCGGTTTTTCTTCGATGCTGATAGCGCGCTTGTTCGCGTCAAATGCCACCACGCCGTAGCGCTCGGGGTCGGTCACGTGGTAGGCAAAAACGCTGGCACCAAGCGTGCGGGCGTTGGCGCTGGACAGCAGTCTGATCAGGTCGTGACCGTAAAAAATATTGTCACCCAGCACCAGCGCGCTCGGTTGGCCTGCCACAAAGTCGCGGCCGATGATGAAGGCTTGCGCCAGCCCGTCGGGGCTGGGTTGTACGGCGTAGCTGATGGTCATGCCCCACTGGCTGCCGTCGCCCAGCAGTTCGGCAAAACGCGGCGTGTCCTGCGGCGTCGAGATGACCAGCACCTCGCGGATGCCCGCGAGCATCAGCGTGCTTAACGGGTAGTAGATCATCGGCTTGTCGTAGATCGGCATCAGCTGCTTGCTGACCGCCTGCGTGACCGGATAAAGCCGTGTGCCGGAGCCGCCGGCGAGGATGATGCCTTTGCGTGGTGTTGTCACTGCGAGTCCTGTGAATTTTTGTCAAGTTGTTTGGCGACGGCCTGGGCGAATGCTGAAAAGTCAGACAAATGCAGAGTTGCTATGCCATGCGCCACGGTCCAGTTGATGGCATCGGATCTCGATGCGACGCGTGCAGCGACGCAGGGATTCGAGCTTTTGTTCGACTACTGTCCGATCCATGCGGCGCGCCTTTCTGACAGGATGCGGTTGCGGTAGGGCAAGAAATCGGCCTGATCCATCACGTGCCGGGTAATGAGCTGCGCGTAGGCGGTATCACTGCCCAGCGGTCGCCGACCGTGGCGCAAGATTTGGCCTAACAGCGGCTCGGCTGCCACCTTCAGGTCAATCAGGTCAATGGGGCGCCCGGTCTGCAGCGCCAGGCTGGTGATCAATGCCAGTTTCTCGTCCGCGGTGAGGGCGCTTTGTGCGCCCAGCGCCAGATCCAGGTCACTGTCGGGGCGCGCTTTGCCGCTGGCCACAGAGCCAAACAGTATGGCCTGCTCAATTTGTGGAAAATTTTTCAGCACGAGGCGCAAATCTTCATCGACGGCGTGATCAATGGTTGCCATGGTTGCTTGCGGGTTGGTCGGAGGGTAATAGCCCCGAGTCTATCGTCCAGGCAAGCCAATTTCGGCCAACATCCGGTTCACGCCCGCTTGCCAGGGTGGCAGGGTGAGGCCAAAGGTTTGCTGCAACCTAGCGGTATTCAGGCGCGAGTTGTGCGGCCGCCGGGCTGGTGTGGGGAACGCGCTGGTTGGTACCGGATCGACCCGAGATGCTTTAATTTTAATAGCTGACTGCATTTTTTCTGCCTGGGCTAGAACGTGTTTTGCATAGTCAAACCAGGTGGTGCAACCGCTGGCAACCAGGTGGTACACGCCAGCCAAATCGTCACCGTCAGGTTCGGTTGCTGGCGCCTCCGGCGGGTTGCGTCGTGCGCTGTGGTGGGTCGCTTGACAGACCACCTGGCGAATCGCGTGGGCGCTCACGTCGGCGATCAGGTCGGCGCCAGTGGGCGCGCCAAACTGGTCGTTGATGACCGTGAGCTGCTCGCGTTCCTGCGCCAGGCGCAGCATGGTTTTGGCAAAGTTGCCGCCGCGCGCGGCGTAGACCCAACTGGTGCGAAAGATCAGGTGGCGCGGGTTGGCTGCGGCGACCAGCGCCTCGCCTTCGAGCTTGGTGCGACCGTACACGCTCAACGGGCCGGTGGCGTCGGATTCGATCCACGGTGTGTCGCCGCTGCCGTCGAACACGTAATCGGTGCTGTAGTGCACCAGCCAGGCACCGAGCTTGGCGGCTTCAACTGCCAGCACCTGCGGGGCGATGGCATTCAAGGTGCGGGCCAGATCAGCTTCACTTTCTGCTTTGTCTACCGCCGTGTGGGCGGCAGCATTGACGATGACATTGGGTCGGACGGCGTGCACTGTTTCTGCCAGACCACGCAGGTTGCTGATATCGCCGCAAAAGTTCGTGCTGTGTCGATCCAGGGCGATGAGTTCACCCAGCGGCGCCAGGCTGCGCTGCAGCTCCCAGCCAACTTGGCCGTTTTTTCCCAATAAAAGAAGTTTCAATGCCGTTACCTGAAAATTAATTGGAATCTGACCCCAATTATTGGTACTGCTTTTGCACCCACTCGCGGTAGGCGCCGCTTTGCACGTGGTCGACCCAGTCGGGGTGATCCAGGTACCACTGGACGGTTTTGCGGATGCCGGTGGCGAAGGTTTCGGCGGGCT
>JBBINL010000012.1:0-31405 GCA_037443905.1 Burkholderiales bacterium
GCCTGGTCAACATCGTCGGCGGCTGCTGCGGCACCACGCCCGAGCACATCGGCGCGATTCACGACAAGGTGGCGCCCTTGCCTGGCAGGGTCGTGCCAAAGAGGATGTTTTACCCGGAAGCGGCGTGACCGCTGGCGGCACAGATGGGCGGCGCGCGCACGCGCGGCAGGATCAAAAAGCACGGTTGCAGCGCGTATGATTTCAGCATGACTTTTGCCGCCCCGGACGCCGCCGCCAAGCCCTCCTGGCTCAGTACCTTGCGGGTGTACCTGGAGCCGTCCAGCCTGCGCATGCTGGTGCTGGGTTTTTCTGCCGGACTGCCGCTGCTGCTGGTGCTGGGCACACTGAGTTTCTGGCTGCGCGAGGCCGGTATCGACCGCACCACGATTGGTTACCTGAGCTGGGTCGGCCTGGCCTACGCCTTCAAGTGGCTGTGGGCGCCACTGGTGGACCGGCTGCCGATTCCGCTGCTGACGAGCTGGCTCGGACGCCGGCGCAGCTGGCTGCTGCTGTCGCAACTGGCCATTGTGTGGGGCCTGATCGCCATGTCTTTCAACGATCCGCAGTTGGCGCTGACGCCGGTGGTCTGGGGCGCCCTGGCGGTGGCTTTCGGCTCGGCCACGCAGGACATCGCGCTGGATGCCTTTCGCATCGAATCGGCCGACATCAAGCGCCAGGCCGCGCTGGCCGCGTCCTACCAGACCGGCTACCGGCTGGCCATGATCTGGGCCGGCGCCGGGGTGCTGTGGATCGCCGCAGGGGCACAGACCGAGGGCATCACGGGTTACCAGCACAGCGCCTGGCAGACCGCTTATCTGGTGATGGCGGCCAGCATGGGTTTCGGGCTGATCACCGTGCTGGTCTCGCCGGAGCCGCTGCGACAGCCCATGCCCCAAGCCCAGGGCGTGTTGGACTGGCTGCATGGCGCACTGGTGGAGCCCTTTGCCGATTTCCTGGGGCGCTACAAGTGGCAGGCGGCGCTGATCCTGGCATTGATTGCCGTTTACCGGATCAGCGACGTGGTGATGGGCATCATGGCCAACCCGTTTTACGTCGACATGGGCTACACCAAGGCTGAAGTCGCCACCGTGACCAAGGTTTACGGCGTCATCATGACGCTGGCCGGTGCGTTCATTGGCGGCGCGCTGGCCATGCGCCTGGGCGTGATGCGGGTGCTGATGCTGGGCGCGCTGCTGAGTGCCGGCACCAATCTGCTGTTTGCGGCTTTAAGCACACGCGGCCACGACCTGAGCGGGCTCATTTTTGTCATCTCGGCCGACAACCTGGCCGGCGGCATAGCCTCGGCTGCCTTCATTGCGTACCTGTCGAGCCTGACCAACGTCAACTACTCGGCGACCCAGTACGCCCTGTTCAGCTCCATGATGCTGTTGTTGCCCAAATTCATCGCCGGCTATTCGGGGCGCTTTGTCGATGCCTTTGGCTATGCGCAGTTCTTTACCGGCACGGCCATGCTGGGCGTTCCGGTGCTGCTGCTGGTGTGGCTGGCCGCCAGGGTCAAGCACACCTGATTTACCCAACTTTACGCACGCTTCAACCTACCGAAGCAAGCCGCTACTAGATTCAAGCCTATGAACCAACACCTGCTGATGATCGAAGACGATGCGCGCCTGGCCACGATGGTGAGCGAGTATCTGGGCCAGTCAGGCTACCAGGTGACGCACGCTGGTGACGGCCAAACCGGCCTTGCCGCCTTGCAGGACCAGTCCGTTGCGCTGGTGATTCTGGACCTGATGCTGCCCGACATGGACGGCCTGGACGTGTGCCGGCGCATTCGCGCGCTGCCCGGTGCCCTGGCCCGGACACCCGTTCTGATGCTCACCGCCAAAGGCGACCCGATGGACCGCATTGTGGGTCTGGAAATGGGCGCTGACGACTATCTGCCCAAACCTTTCGAGCCACGCGAGTTGCTGGCTCGCATTCGCGCCGTGTTGCGCCGCAACGGCGACACACCCGCACCGGGCCCGGCCAACGTGATGCGCTTTGGCAGTCTGGAGATCGACCGCGACGCGCGCGTGGTGCGCGTTGGCGACCAGCTCTGCGACCTGACCTCTTACCAGTTCGACCTGCTGGTGGCTTTGGGCGAACGCGCCGGGCGCGTGCTCACGCGCGACCAGATCATGGAAGCCGTGCGCGGCCGCGAAATTGAAGCCTTTGACCGCTCGATCGACGTCCACATGGGCCGCATTCGCGCCGCCATCGAAGTTGACGCCAAAAACCCCAAACGCATCCTGACCGTGCGCGGCGTCGGCTATGTTTTTGCCAGGCAGCAAGAGTGAGGCATTGCGAGACCGGCCATGTTCAACAAACTTTACCTGCGCATCTGGCTGGCCGTGGTGCTGGCCGTGGCCGTGCTCACGCTGATGGTGGGCTGGGCCTGGCGGCTGGCGGCCGAGCCGCCCCTGCGCGACGTTGAAATCCGCGATCAGGCGGGCCAGATCATCGGCAAGGGGCGTGCCCGCGCGCTTGCGGGCGATGAGCCACCTGGCCCGCGCCGGCGCGATCTGCAAGGCCAGGGCATGCGCCGCTATGAGCGCGACCGCATGATGCCAGCGCTGCCAATGGAGCCAGCCGGCACCGACACGGCAACAGGCAGTGAGGGCGCGACCCCCGGCCCCGAATTTGTGGTGCGCATGCACGATGGACAGACCATGCGCATGCACCTGATGCGTGCTCCGGGCACCTTCTGGAGCCGACCACCGTTTGGCTTTGCCTGGATGCTGGTATGGGTCGGCATTGCGGTGGCACTGGCCACTTACCCGATCGTGCGCACACTCACGCGCCGGCTCGAACGCCTGCAGGACGGCGTCCAGCAATGGGGTCAAGGTGATTTGTCCATCCGTGTGCCTGAAGCCGGTCACGACGAAGTGGCCTTTCTGGCCAAACGCTTCAACCAGGCTGCCGAGCGCGTGCAAACCCTGGTGCAATCGCACGAGGCTTTGCTGGCCTCGCAAAAATCGCTGCTGGCCAATGCTTCGCATGAATTGCGCTCGCCGCTGACGCGCATCCGCATGGGGCTGGAGCTGATGGGTGAGGGCAGCTCGCCAGCGTCCAAAGCCGAGATTTCGCGCAACATCAACGAGCTCGACCAATTGATCGAAGAGATCCTGCTGGCCAGCCGCCTCGATGCCCGCGAGGCGGACCTGGGCACCGTCGAGTCGGTGGATTTGATCGGCCTGGCCGCCGAGGAATGCGCCCGCGTCGATGCCGAACTGGATCTGCCCACAGACCCGCGTACGGGCGCAGCCACCACGGAACTGGCAGTTCCAGGCATCAGCAAGCTGCTGCGTCGGGCGGTGCGCAACCTGCTGGAAAACGCGCGCCGTTATGGCGCCGGTGAGATCCGCCTGAGCCTGAGCCAGACGGACAGCCATGTGGTGATCCGGGTGTCGGACCATGGGCCTGGCGTGCCGCCAGACTTGCGGGAACGCATCTTCGAGCCCTTTTATCGCCTGCCGGGCGCCACCGAGCGCGACGGCGGCGTGGGTCTGGGCCTGGCGCTGGTCAAAGCCATCGCCCAGCGCCATGGCGGTCGGGTGACCTGTCAGGACAACCCTGGCGGCGGTGCCACGTTTGTGCTGGAGCTGCCCAAAGCATAGGCAGCCCTCATGTCACTGGTTGTGAATGAAATTTTCAGCCCAATCCCCCCGAATGGGGGATATTCAAACCCATGCGCGTGCTCTTATATTACAACCGCTGCTGTCACAGTCCTGAAGCACACCAGACAAGGTCTCACTGGATGAGGTCTTTGAAATCATGGGGTTTCCAACGACGTTCCTCCCATAGGGGAACATTTCAAGCCACCTCCGGGTGGCTTTTTTTTGCCTTCCCGGAAGGTGAACCACGTTGCTGGTGCATTTCTGCCAACGGACCGGGCCTTGCCAGCAGTGCTATGCTTGCTGACACCATGCTCAAGACAGCTTCTGTCTCACCTCCTGCCGCAGTGGAAGTGATCGAGATTGACAACCAGGCCATGACCGACGCCGGGTTCCAGATCATCGACCAGGATCTGGTGCGCCTGCAGTCCAAACCCCTGGTGGGGCGGCAGCTTATTGTCCGGCTCGAAAGCTGCGTGGTGGCTTACCACTGCACCAACCTGCGACTGCGCTCGCGTCCTGTCCTGCCCGATAGCTTCATGGCTTACCTGACGTTCGGCCCCCAGGCCAGCGGCACGGTCAACGGTTTGCCGGTGCGCCATGACGTCATGCTGGCGGTGCCGCCATCGGCCAGTCTCGGCATCGTGAGTGAACCAGGCTACGAGAGCATCACTTTTCTGCTGCGGCCTGAAGTTGTCAACGCCCACCTGAAAGTGCGTGATCTGGAGGACAGCTTCCAGCTGCCCAGGCAGATCGAAGTACTGCAAGTCCGCGCCGACCTGGCGGGCAGCCTGTTTGCCTGGGGCAAGCGGCTGGTCGACACGGCCACTGAAAACCAGCAACAGTTCAATGCCGCCAAAGAGCAGCGCGCGGCCGCGCAGGCCGATCTGGTGGACACCCTGCTGACCACGCTCTCAAGCACGCGCAGGTTCGAACCGGAGCGGCGTGAACGCACCCGGCAATTGCAAAGCGAGATTGTGAACGCCGCCGAGCGCCATGCCCTGAGCCACACCGACGATCGGCTGTATGTCACTGATCTTTGCCGCGCGGCAGGCGTCAGCGAGCGCAGCCTGGAATACGCCTTTCGCGCCGTCATGGGCCTGAGCCCCACGGCTTACCTGACACGCATCCGCCTGCACCGCGTGCACCATGCCCTGCTGACGGCCAAGGCCGGCACCACCACTGTGACCGAGCAAGCCCTGAACTGGGGGTTTTGGCACTTTGGTGAGTTCTCGCGCGCCTACAAGGACTGCTTCGACGAGCTGCCCTCCAGCACCCTGCGGCGCACGTCCAAGACCGACTAGCACAGTTCGCCGCCTGCCGGATTTTTCGGAATAACGATAGCACGGCATGGCTCATCCGGCGAAACTGCACACGATATTGACACCGGAACACGGGCAAAGGCTGTCGTGCTCGCCCGCGTCTTTTCACTCCCGCAGTTCAATCCATCCTCATGAAAGGAGACTTCAACATGGCTGCCGCATCAAAAATACTGGTCGACAACAACCAAGGGCTCAAATTTACCGAGAGCCCACGCTGGCACGGTGACCAGCTATGGTTTCTCGATATTCACGACAAGGCCATCAAGTCAGTAGCCCTTGACGGCACGCTCACCACCTTTGCCAACCTGCCTTTCCTGCCCAATGGCTTTGGCCTGACGGCCGATGGCACCCCGGTGGTGGGCGATGCGCTGGCGCGCAAGGTGTATCGCCTGGATGGCAAGACACTTGGATTGACGGCCGACCTGTCCGCCCTGACCACGTTTTGCCTGAGCGATGGTATTGTGGATGCACAAGGCCGCTTTTACGTGGGCGATATCGGCTACAACTTTTTCGACCCCGCCAACCAGCCGGTTGACACCTGCGTGATTGTGAAAGTGGAGCCTGACGGCAGTGCTGCCGTGGTGGCCGACCAGCTCAAGTTTCCCAACGGCATGGTGATCACGCCCGATGGCAACACATTGATCGTGGCCGAGTGCATGGCAAACCGCCTCACCGCCTTCGATATCGACGCCGCCGGCCAACTGGGCCGCAGGCGCGTCTGGGCGCAGTTCAGCGATGATGTCCATCCTGACGGCATCTGTCTGGACGCCGAGGGCGCGGTCTGGCTGGCCAACCCCGAAGGGGCAGACAAGCTGCTGCGCGTCGTGGAGGGCGGGCAGATCACGCATCGCGTGCAGGTGACAACCGATGCCTATGCCGTGATGCTCGGTGGCCCCGGGCGTCGCCAGTTGTTCATCTGCACGTCGGCCACGCACAACCCCGCCGAGATTGCCAGCAATCCGTCGGCACGCATTGAAGTCATCGACGTCGATGTTGGCGGTGCCGGCCGGCCCTGAGCGCTGACGGTCTTCAAAACAAAAGGGGCTCATCCTTGCCGGCAGAGCCCCCTGGTCATTTACTTGCTCAAAATGTGGATGGCCACTGACCCTTCTTCCACGCCGATCATGCCGCCACCGTTTTCCTGAATGGCGTGGCGCGCTCCCGGCACCTGGCGGGCTCCTGCCTCACCGCGCAGTTGCGTTACCAGCTCGAACAACTGGCCTATGCCGGTGGCGCCCAAAGGATGGCCCTTGGACTCGAGGCCACCCGAGGGGTTGATGGGCAGGCGCCCACCCATCGCGAAATCGCCGCGTTCGGCGGCCGGGCCGCCCTCGCCCAGCGGCACAAAGCCCAGGTTCTCGGACTGGATGATTTCACCCATCGCGGCCGCATCGTGCACTTCGGCCACATGCATGTCTTGCGGGCCCAGACCGGCCATTTCATAGGCCTGGTTGGCCGCCAGGCGCCCAAGGTTTAGCTCCGGCTGGTCGTAGCGGCGGTTGCTGAAGCTGCGGATCACGCTGGCCGCCACCTTGATGCAACGCGACTTGTCAGCGCCGATGCGCTTGAGACCTGCTTCGCTGCACAGGATGGCTGCCGCCGAACCATCCGACAGCGGAGCGCACATCGGCAAGGTGAGCGGGTAGGTGATGGGCGGCGCCGCCAGGATTTCCTCGATGGTGAAGGTCTTGCGGAATTGCGAATACGGGTTGTTGACCGAATTGGCGTGGTTTTTGGCCGCCACCGCCGCAATCTGGCGCTGGGTCGTGCCGAAGGTCTTCATGTGAAAACGGCACATGGCCGCGTAAATCGACATGAACTTGCTATACGGCCTGTCCGACTCCGTGCCTGCAGGCACCTCGATGCCATCGCCCATCTTGATCAGGGTCTCATAGTTTTGCTCGGCGCGCGCCACGTCCCAGCCGGCCTCCATGATATTTATCGCCTTGAGCTTGTCGGCGATATTCATTTTTTCGCAACCGATGGCCAGCGCCACATCGGTCGCGCCGGCACGCAAGCCCTGCAGCGCCAGATGGAAGGCCGAGCTGCCTGCGGCGCAGCCGTTGTCGACGTTGAAAATCGGAATGCTGTGGATGCCGATCTTGCTCAGTACCACCTGGCCCGGAATGGCAAACTGACCCTGCAGCGGGCCGTTTGAGATACCGGCATAGTAGGCGGCTTCAATGTCTGAAGTGCTGCAACCCGCGTCTTTCAGGGCGCCCTGCAGGGCCTCGCCTGCCATGTCTTCCAGACTGCGCTCCAGGTGGCGCCCGAAAACGGTCATGGCGATACCGGCGATGTAAATGTTGCTCAAAGTGTCTCCTTTGGTGAAGATGGTGGTTTCAAATCTTGCGCGCCGAGTCTTTCCAGTACTGCGCGCGCAGGTCTTTCTTCAGGACCTTGCCGGCTGCACTGCGCGGCAGCTGGGGCACAAAGTCCACCGTCTTGGGGGCCATGACGCTGCCCAGCCTGGTTTTGCACAGCGCAATCAGCTCTTCGGCGCTGACCGTCTGGCCCGCGTTGAGCTCGACCACGGCCTTGACCGCCTCGCCCCATTCCTCGTGGGGCACGCCGATGACCGCGCAGTCCTGCACCGCCGGATGGCCCCAGATCACCTGCTCGACCTGGCTGGGGTAGACGTTGAACCCGCCCGAAATGATCATGTCTTTCTTGCGGTCGGTAATGTGCAGATAGCCCTCGCTGTCGATGTGCCCGACGTCGCCGGTGTGCAGCCAGCCGTCGATGATGGTCTCGGCCGTCTTGACCGGATCCTTGTAGTAACCCTTCATGACCAGATCGCCGCGCACGCAGATTTCTCCGGACTCGCCACGCGGCAATATCTGGTTCTCATCATTCATGATTTCGACATGCACCAGCGGATTGGGCCGACCCACCGAGGACAGCCGTTCATCGCTGGCCAAGCGACCCGCCGGCACGTGCTCGTCGGCGCGCAGCGCCGAAATCGAGCCAGGCGCTTCGGTCTGGCCGTAGCCGCCGGTCAGCACCGGACCGAAGACATCGATGGCCTGCTTTAGCTTGTCCACCGACATGGGCGCGGCGCCATACATAAGATACTTGAGCGACGAGAAATCGACCTTCATGTTGAGGTCCGGGATGTCGAGCAAGCGGTAGATCACAGTAGGCGGAAGAAAAATCTCGGTCACGCGGTGGCGTGCGATGGCACCCAGCATGAGCGTGGGGTCGGGCTTGGCCAACACCACCACCGCTCCGCCACGGGCGGTCACCGGAATCGACAACAGGCCCGCCGTGTGCGTCATGGGTGCAGCTGCCATCGTCACGGGGTGGTCTTCATCGCGGTACGGGCAGGTCATCATGAAATGCGCAAACGCGGTCTGGTAGCTGCGATGGGTGTTCATCACGCCCTTGGGCATGCCCGTGGTGCCGCCGGTGGGCATCACCGCCACCACATCGTCCAGGTCCACGCGCACATGCGGCTTGGTCGCGGGCTGGTCCCTGATCCAGTCGGTCAGCGCTATCGACTGCGCCACTTGCGGCGCGTCGCCATCGATGCAGATCCAGTGCCTGACCTTGGGCAGGCGCGGCTGCAAGCCGGCAATGACATCGGCAAAGCACGCCTGGAAGAACAGCACTTCGCAATCGAACTGGTCGAGCACATAGTGGTTGTCGTCGGCGCTGTTGCGCGCACCCACCGGCAGCCAGCACATGTTGGCGCGCCACAGCCCCAGCGCGCAAGTCCAGGCGGTGGTGTCATTGTGGGCCCAGACCGCACCCTTGGTCTGCTTGGGCAGGCCGGTGGCCAGCAGCGCGTTGGCGATGCAGCACGACAACTCACCCACCTCGTTGAAGGTGTAAATGCGCTCGCCCTGAATGTAAGCAGGGCCGTTGGGGTTGATCAACCAGCCCCGGTCAAAAAAATCGATCATGGCCATGGTGGGCCTCCTTTCAGAAAATCAATCGACAAAAGCCACGACGCGCGCCGGTGCGGCGCTGCAATTGGCCAGTTTGATGGGAAAGAAACCCACCATGAAACCGCTCAGCGGTAGCGCGCCCAGATTGGTCATTTGCTGCACGATGAAGGCCTCGCGCTCAACGATGGCCTTGTGACCGTCCCATAATACAGACTTGTCCCTGGTCTGCTGGTACTTGCGCGCCATCAGGCCGAAGGGCAGGTCCCAGCCCACGGCGTCGGTACCCAGAATGGTGGCCCCCTGTCGGGTAAGGTGCAGCGTGCCTGCCCGGCTCATGCCCGGCTGCTGGTAATAGCCGGCGTCTTGCAGGGTAAAGCGCTCCTGACCGGTGCGAATCAGCACGGCATCGCCCTGGTGGATGGTGGTGCCTGTGGCGGCCAGCGCGGCGTCGAGCATGGCAATGGTGATTTCCTCGCCGGGCCGGGCCCAGGGGCGCACATCCAGCACCAGTCCGGGGCGATAGAGTTCGCCCAGGTCGATGTCGGTGATGGTGCGCGCAGGGGCCCCGGCAATGCGCGAGGCGCTGTGCAGCGGCGCGTCCACATGGGTGCCGCAATGGGACGACATGTCAGTCAGAATCTCGGCGCCCCAGCCTTCGCCGTCGGGCAGGTCGTCATGGGTGCAGCCCAGATATTTGCAGAACTCATCGGCGCCTTTTCCCCCGGGGTGAAAGTAGTCGATCTTGGGCGCCACCACCACCGCCGCACCTGCCAGCTGGGGCGGCAGCAGGGCGCGGTTGGCAGGGTCGAGGGTTTGCGTCAGGTCAATCAGGCGTGTCATGCAAGGGTCTTTGTTGAAGGTCGATGCGATGAATTTTGCTGCGCGAAGCAGAATCGCGATATCGTTATTCCGCAAACTCTAACACCCTCTTGAACATCGATAATTGCGGAATTCCGATAGACGTGAAGGCGTGCGTACCAACCATTTCGCCGGCCGCATTCCAGGCACGGGCAGCCGCCGCCGTGGCGCGCTGCGGTGCATACCCAAGAGGCACGAAACGCCGAATGTGCTGCTGCAAAATACGCTAAGATGCACGACGAAAGCGCGGTAACCCGTTTATCGGCAGAAGCCATTCAATCTAGGTCGAGGATGAATCCATGAACACTGTGAAAACTCATCAGAAGCATTTCATGACACCCAAAAAGAGCAAACTGAGCCTGCTGATCGGCTCACTGGGCATGGCGATGGCACTCACCGCGCCCTGTGTGGCTTCAGCCGCCGGTGCGGCGCGCGCGCCCAACATCGTCATGATCGTGGCTGACGACATGGGCTACGCCGACATGGGAGCGTTCGGCAGCGAGATCAAGACCCCGAACTTTGACGCGTTGGCCAAGGACGGCGTGCGCTTCACCAATTTTTACACCCACGCCAGCAGTTCCCCGACCCGGGCAACCTTGCTCAGTGGCGTCGACACCCATGTCAGTGGTCTGGGCAACATGGACGAATGGACGGCACCCAACCAGCAAGGGGTGCCCGGCTACGAGGGCTTTCTGAATGACCGCGTGGCCACCATGCCCGCGCTGCTCAAGGACGCCGGCTACCACACTTACATGGTCGGCAAGTGGCACCTCGGCAAACAGCCCAACCAGATTCCTGCGGCGCGGGGTTTTGAGCGCGACTTTTCCTTGCTGGACGGTGCCGGCAGTTATTGGGACATGTCCAATTTCACCCTGGCTTCGCCCAGGTCGGTGTTTACCGAGGATGGTCGTTACCTGACCAAGCTGCCCGAAAATTATTACGCGACCAAGACCTACACCGACAAGATGATCAGCTTCATCGACGCCAACCACGGTGACGGCAAGCCTTTCTTTGCGTACGTGGCCCATCAGGCCCCGCACGATCCTTACCATCTGCCCAAAGAATGGCGCAGTCGGCACGTTGGCGAATACGACAAGGGCTGGGACGCTGTGCGCCAGGAGCGCCTGAAGCGGCAGATTGAGATGGGCATCACACCTGCGGGCACGCAACTGTCGGAGCGCATGTGGTTTGTGCCCGACCCGATCGTGCTCGCGCCTGCTGCGCGCGCCATCCTGGGCAAGAAGATGGAACTCTACGCCGGCCTGGTGGAGAACCTGGATCACCACGTCGGCCGGCTGGTTCAGCACCTGAAAGACATCGGCGAGTATGAGAACACGATCTTCGTGGTGTTCGGTGACAACGGCGCCGAGGGCACCGACCTCTTTGCCCAGGTCGCCGGAACGCCCGGCACCCGCGACTATCTCTATGCCTCGATGATGTGGTCGCAAACCCACCCCAACGCCTGGGGAGACCCGCAATCCTATGTGGGCTACGGCCCGATGTGGGCCCAGGTCTCGATGACCCCCTTCAGCCAGTACAAGGGCTGGGTCGCCGAAGGTGGCGTGCACAATGCGCTGATCGTCAGCGGCCCCGCTGTCAAACGGCAAAAGGGCAGTATCAACAACGGGCTGATGCATGTGGTCGATTTCATGCCGACGATGCTCGACATTGCCGGCGCAACCTACCCCCAGACCTTGAAAGGCAAGGAGTTGCCCAAACTGATTGGAAAATCGTGGACCAAGGTGCTTGCCGGTGAGGCCGAATCGCCGCGTACCGAGAAGGACTACATTGCCTGGGAGATCTTTGGCAACCGGGCGCTGCGCCAAGGCGACTGGAAGCTGCGCTGGCAATGGAAGCCATTCGGCAAGGGCGATTGGGAACTCTACAACCTGGCGACCGACCCGGCTGAGCGCGTGGATCTGGCGGCCAAGCAGCCGGAAAAGTTGAAAGCCTTGCTGGCCTCCTGGGATGAGTATGCCAAGAGCAACAACGTCATCATTCCCAATCGGGCCGTCTTCGAGCACCTGGATGATCAGCTGCCACCCAGGTCACCGGACGATGCCGGCTACCCGCCGCTGATCTACAAGCGCCAGTTCATGCCGCCCAAAGACATGCTGGCCGAACCCAAATCCTGAGCACCCGCCGGGTGAATTCTGATCACGCTGCACTGCAAATTGATGAACAACGATGGAGGTTTTATGGAACAGGTTACCGGACTTCGACTGGCGCTTGCCACACTGGCGGTCGCGGGTAGTTTTTGCGCAACGCAGGCCTTGGCGCAGGTGCCCGGGCGCTTCTACCTCAAGAACCTGGCGGACTCAAACGGCGTGCCTGTCATCTTCAATTCCCTTTCCGGCAACACCAACCCGTTCGACCCGTCGCACACGGTTGTCGAAGCGGGCGCGAACATCGACACAACGATGACCATGGTCGGTTTCGCGCATAACTACTCCCTGTTTGATCGCTCGGCCATGGCAGCCGTCATTTTTCCCATGGGCAGAATCACAGGTGATTTCGCCGTTGGGAGCAAGATGGCCAGTCAGCAGGCAAGCGGCTTTGGCGACCCCATGCTTGAATTCGACTTCAATCTGATCGGCCCGCCGGCGCAAAAGAGCATTCCGGACGCCACGCGCTACGAGCCGGGTTTCTCGCTGGACCTGCTCGCCGACCTGGCCTTGCCGATCGGTGAATACGATAACCAGCAGCAGATCAACATTGGCCAGAACCGCTGGTATGGCCGCCTTGGCATGCCGGTCATCTGGCAACTGGGCGACTGGGTGCCGGGCCGACGCACCACGCTGGAATTTTTGCCAGCCGTCTGGCTTTTCGGCGACAACACCGACTACGTCGGCCAGACCTTGAGCACCGACCCGCTGTACCAGCTGGATGCGCACCTGACACGCGACTTTACCGATAACCTCTGGGGCGCGCTCGATGCATCGTGGTACAGCGGTGGTCAGGCCTCCCTCAACGGCATCCAGCAGGGCAGCAAGCTCAGCAACGTGGGGGTCGGCCTGACGCTGGGTTACACCATCAATGACAATCTGGGACTCACCTTCGGCTACAAGTCCACACTCAACGACACCGCTCCCGGCGACCTGAAGATGGATGGCTTCATGTTCACCCTGGTTTATGGCTGGCACCCGGTCATCGAGGGCGCCAAGCGCCTGAAGCAGCGCATGTAGACCGGCCAGGAATGATCTTGACAGAGGGAGGGCGACATGTCTCTCCCTTTTTTTTATTCTTGTTGATTTTCCGATGATGACGGACATCAGCCCTGGCCAATGACATGAACCCGCAACCCGTACTCAAACTCCCCAGGCTGAGCAAGGGTGACGCCTACCGGTTTCACACCATGCTCAAGCCCAGTGGTGCCCAGTGCAACCTGGACTGCGCCTACTGCTTCTACCTGCACAAGGAAGACCTGCTGCACCAGCCACAGGCGCCGCGCATGAGCGACTCGATGCTGGAAGCGCACATCCGGCAATACATCGAGGCGCAAACGGGTGACGAGGTGGTTTTTTCGTGGCAAGGCGGCGAGCCGACCCTGATGGGACTCGATTTTTTCAAGCGTGTCGTCGAGATCCAGAAAATGCACAAAAAGGCCGGCCAGCGCATCGAGAACGACCTGCAGACCAACGGCGTCCTGCTCGATGACGCATGGTGCGAGTTTCTGGCGGCGCACCATTTTCTGGTGGGCCTGTCGATTGACGGTCCGGCTGAACTGCATGACCTGTACCGCTACAACAAGGGCAACAAGCCGACCTTCAACCGGGTCATGGCTGCCGTGGCGCTGCTGCACAAGCACAAGATCGTGTTCAACGCCCTGTGCGTGGTCAACCGCAGCAATTCCCAACGCCCCCTGGATGTCTACCGCTTCCTGCGTGACGAGGTGCGGCCCCGCATCATCCAGTTCACACCGGGCCTGGAGCAGCGCGACTTTCGCTCTGTGGCGCCCGGCCACTGGGATTGGGATCTGCTGCCCAGGCTGGGCTCAAGTGCCGCCACGCCGGGCAACCCGGATTCCGTGGTGGCCGACTGGTCGGTGGCACCAGAAGACTGGGGCGCATTCCTGACCACCGTTTGGGACGAATGGCTGCAACGCGATTTTGGCCATGTGTTTGTCGATCAGTTCGAGAATGTGCTGTCGCAGCTGCTCGGCCGCGGCCCGCAGAAATGTGTCAACGGGCGCATCTGCGGCAAGGCGCTGGCGCTGGAATACAACGGCGACCTCTACAGCTGCGACCACTTTGTGTACCCGGAATACAAACTCGGCAACATCCGGGAAGTTCACGAGGGCGACCTGGCTTTTTCAGAGCAGCAAAAAAAATTCGGCTACGCCAAAAGCGAGACCCTGCCGCATTACTGCCGGACCTGCAGCTATCTCGAACTGTGCTGGGGGGAATGCCCGAAGAACCGTTTCATCAAGACGCCAGACGGTGAAAAGGGACTGAATTACCTGTGCGCAGGCCTGAAAATGTTCTACGCCAAAGTGACCTCGGACCGCACCGAAATGTTCCGGCGCCTGCAGCGCAAGAACAATTCAGGCACTTGAAACTAGTGTGGTGTTGCACGCTTGACCCCGGGCGACAGCATCAGGGGCTTGACCTGCGCGGGCAGGATGTCGTTGAGGCATCGCGTGTGGCCGAGCGGACAGACGCGCTCGAAGCAGGGCGCGCAGTCCAGCGGCGGCTGGTAGCTGTCATCCGTCCTGAGCCAGAGCACCCTGGCCCGCGCATTGAGCGGCGGCGTGTGCAGCGGGCTGCTGGAGCCAAAAATGGCCACCTGCGCCACCCCGAAACCGGCGGCCACATGCATCAGGCCTGAATCGTTGCTGACCATGCTTTGGCAGGCAGCGATCACGGCCAGCGCCTGCGCCAGCGTGGTTTTGCCGGCCAGATTCAGGCAATGCCCCGGCCGCTGTGCATTGGCCGGGTCGGCAATGCTGGCACACAGATCGGCTTCCTTGCCCGAGCCCAGCAGCACCACGGGCAATTCCAGTTGCCGCGCCAGCTGGGCAAAGTGACGTGCGGGCCAGCGCTTGGCTTCGCCGTATTCCGCGCCGGGTGCAAACACATGGTAGCCCAGGCGCGACAGGCCCAGGACGCTGAGCGCGGCATCCACGTCCTGCGCTGCGAGGTGCAACTGCGGACGGTCATGGGCCACGTCCGCCTCACCGCTCAGGGCCGAGTAAAACGCCACCATGGGTGGGCGCTGGCCCTTGGGCGGATTGTTCAGGTGCCGCGTCAGCAGCCCGAACCGCGCCTCACCCAGATAACCGACCCGCTCGGGAATGCCCGCCAGAAACGGCATGAGCGCGCTCTTGAACGAATTGGGGCAAATGGTGGCGCGATCGAACCGGCCCTCGAGCTGCCGGGCCAACTGCCAACGCTGGCGCCATTGCAGGCCGCCGTGGGCAAAAGGTAACTCGATCACCTCGTCCACCTGCGGCATGGCCCGGTAGACCGGCGCCACCCAGGGCAACGCCCCGACCGCGAGCCGTTCGCCGCGCCCATGCAGGCGGCGCAACAGCGGCTCGGTCATCACCGCGTCGCCGATCCACTGCGGAGCGATGATGAGTGAGCGCTTCAAATCAGCTGAAGACGGCAATGCACTGGCCGCTGACCCCGATCAATGACCGTGAAAATGCTCGCCTGCCTTGAGCTTGTACACCGTGCCGCAATAGGGACACTTGGCCTGGCCGGTGCGGGCCACGTCCAGATAGACCTTGGGGTGGCTGTTCCACAGTTTCATGTCGGCCAGCGGGCTGGGGCAATACACCCCACCCTGGGCGTTGAGGTCTTTGGCCAGCAGTTCTACCGTTGCAGTTGTCATCTATGTTCTCCTGATTGGACCTTGGCTGCTCGGGTCTCAGACCCGGGTCAGCCAATGCGCGTATTTGGGGTTGCGGCCATTGACGATGTCAAAGAAATCACTCTGGATGGCTTGCGTGACGGGGCCGCGGCTGCCGCTGCCGATGGTGAGCCGGTCGAGCTCGCGAATCGGCGTGATTTCGGCCGCGGTGCCGCTGAAGAAAGCTTCGTCGGCAATGTAGACCTCATCGCGTGTGATGCGCTTTTGCACCACATCCAGTCCCAGGTCCTTGCAGATGTGCAACACGGTGTTGCGGGTGATGCCGTTGAGCGCGCCCGCCGACAGATCTGGCGTGTAAACCACACCGTCTTTCACCACGAACAGGTTCTCGCCCGAGCCTTCCGACACGAAGCCGTTGGCATCGAGCAGCATGGCCTCGTCGTAGCCGTCGTCAAGCGCTTCCATGTTGGCCAGAATCGAGTTGGTGTAGTTGCTCACCGCCTTGGCCTGCGTCATGGTGATGTTGACATGGTGGCGCGTGTAGCTGGAAATTTTCACGCGGATGCCGCGTGTCATGCCCTCGTCGCCCAGGTAGGCGCCCCAGGCCCAGGCCGCCACCATCAGATGGATGTGGTTGCCTTTGGGGCTGATGCCGAGCTTGCGGCTGCCGATCCAGCTCAAGGGCCGCAGGTAGCACGACTCCAGCTTGTTCTCGCGCACCACGTCGCATTGCGCCTGCATGATCTGTTCTTTGCTGAACGGGATCGTCATGCGCAGAATCCTGGCGCTGTTCAACAGTCGCTGGGTGTGTTCTTCGAGCCGGAATATCGCCGTGCCAGCGGCCGTCTTGTAGGCGCGCACGCCTTCAAAGACGCCGCAGCCGTAGTGCAGGGTGTGCGTCAGCACATGGATCTTGGCGTCACGCCAATCCACCATCTGGCCATCCATCCAGATTTTTCCATCGCGGTCAGACAGGTCGGGCGGTAAGGGGCTCATCGGTTCTTCCTTCAGATTAAGGGGCAAGGGTGCGAAACTCCGATTTTACGGGCCCGGCGCAGGCCTGTCGGAACATTTCAGGGTTTTGCCGGCTGCGCCATCCAGCGCACCGTCACGCACAGGCCGCCCAGGCGTTCGCTTTGGCCGACAGAAACCTGTGCCTGATAAACCGCCGCGATGCGGCGCACGATCGACCAGCCCAGTCCGCTGCCGGTTTGCCCGCTCCCCAGCACGCGGTAGAAGCGCTCGCCCAGGCGCGCCATGTCAGCCACACTGAGTCCTGCGCCGCTGTCTTCGACGCGCAGTGTCACCTGTTGGGCGTGCGCTTGCACAGACAGGTCGACCCGTGCCCCGTCCGGGCTGTAGCGCAGGGCGTTGTCGAGCAGGTTGCGCACCAGCACGCTGGTGAGCATGTCGTCGGCCTGGATCATCGCCTTGGCGGGCGCCTCCAGTGCCATCTCCTGGCCACGCTCCAGAGCAGTGATGGCCAGATCTGCCGCCACCCGTTGCGCCACGACTGCCAGGTCCACCAGACCGGCGGGCGCAGCCGTACCGGCCGACTCCAGGCGTGACAGCGTGAGCAGTTGCTCGACCAGATGCGCCGCCCGGTCGCAGCCCGCCAGCGTGATATTGAGTGCGTGCTGGCGCTGCGCGTCGTCGCCACCGGCACCCAGGGCCACCTGCACCTGGGAGCGGATGGCGGCAATCGGCGTGCGCAACTCGTGCGCGGCATCAGCGGTAAAGCGGCGCTCGGCATCCATCATGGCCGCAATACGCCCGAACAAGACGTTGAGCGCGTTGACCACGGGTTCGATCTCGGCAGGCAAATCAGCAAGCACCACCGGCTCCAGCGCCTGCGGCTGGCGCTGCGCCAACGCCTGGCTCAGGCTGCGCAGCGGCGCCAAACCGTGGCGCACCGCCAGCCAGCCCACCAGCGCCAGCAGCGGCAAGGCGTACAGCAAGGGCATCAGCACGCCCTTGAGCACGGCCCACAAAATCGCTTCGCGAGACTCGACCTGCTCGCCCACATAGACCTGCACGTCGCCCTCGCTGCGCTGCGCGGCAAAGACACGCCAGCCAGATTGGCCCTGCAGCCGCACTGTGGAAAAACCACGCGTCTGCGCCGACATCGGCAGCGAGCCGGCATTCGCCGAACTCATGGTGAGCCGGCCCTCGTGAAAGACCTGAAACGCCACGCGTGGCGCGTATTTGTGCAGCGACGGTGCATCCTCCACATGATCCTCTTCTTCGCCGTGGTTGTCTGATTCGCCAGCCCAGTTGCCTTGGGCGGTTTGCTGAACAATCAGCAGGGCAGCCGACTGTGCCAGGTGGCCGTCGAGCAGTTCATCGAGTTCATGGCTGGCATCCTCCCAGACAAACCAGGCAGCACCCAGCCAGACCAGCGTGACCAGCAGCAACAGCAGCGCCAGCAAGCGCGCCTGCAGCGATGCGAGACCGGATTGCAGCGACATGTTGTCTGGCCTCAAGCCGCCTCTTTGGGCAGTCGCAAGCTGTAGCCAATGCCGCGCACGGTCTGGATCAGATTGGCGGGGAGCTTTTTGCGCAGATGGTGAATGTGCACCTCGACGGCGTTGCTCTCCACCTCGTTGCCCCAGCTGTAGAGCTGCTGCTCAAGTTGCTCGCGCGACAGGATGCGGCCAGCCGCCAGCATCAGCGCATGCAGCAGGTCGAACTCGCGGTTGGACAGCATGACGGACTGACCCGCAAATGTCACCTGCCGCTGCGCTGGATTGAGTTGCACGTCACCGCAATGGAGCAGCTCCTGGGTTTGGCCATGGGCGCGGCGCACCAGCGAGCGCAAGCGTGCGCCCAGTTCATGCAAATCCACGGGTTTGAGCACGTAATCATCGGCGCCCAGGTCCAGCCCCCTGATGCGATCGGGGACCGTGTCGCGGGCCGTCAACACCAGCACCGGCGTCGCAATTTTCTTGCCGCGCAAGGCCTGCAGCACGTCCAGACCGTCTTTATGCGGCAGCCCGAGATCGAGCACCGCCGCCTGATAGTCGCCGGTGCTGATTTCGCGCTCTGCCGCCAGACCGTCACGCACCCAGTCGACCTGAAACCCCTGCTGACGCAGTCCGGCGCGCAGGCCATCACCCAGCATCGCGTCGTCTTCAGCCAGCAGAATTCGCATGCGTTCCCCTTCAGTGCTGCAGGCTGTCGATCATAGTCCTGGTGACTCAACCGGGAATGCGCACACTGTGCTCATTGAAGTTGCCCTGCTGCGCGCCCTGATGGCAGGCGACGCAGTTGGATCGGCTGCCAATGGCTGGTCTGGCCCAGGTGCTGGCACTCACATGCTTGTCATGCTTGCGTGCGAACCAGTTCGACAGGGTGATGCGATCCTGCGGCGGCATCTCACTGACGCGCTTGTAAGTGCCGGCATGGCTGGTGAGGTACCGGGTGATGGCGTTGGCACTGGCTTCGTCCAGCGAGGCATCGCTGCCGAAATGCCGGCCCAGATTGGCCATCAGGTGTTGCCACGATCCTGCCGGCAGCAAACCGGCCGGGTAGGCCATGTGGCAAGACGCACATTCTTTCTGGAATGGTTCCGGTGCCGACGTGGATCCGCCCGCGCCTTTGCCACCCTTGATGCGCCACCAGGCATCGTGGTCGTCATCGTCGGCAAGTGCCGCTGGCAAGCCGCCGACTGTGAGCAACATCATCAGCAATGCTTGCAGAATCAGGGATGAACGTGGCATGGGCCGATGACAGGAAAAGTTTGAAGCCCATAATATAGATGCCCTGCATTAAGCGATTCTTAAACTGGCCCAGACGCAGCTGGCCCGGGTTCGGGGTTAGACTGCAATCTGCTGATGCGCGATGAACAGGTTTTGACAGCCCTGCACGCGAAAATTTTGCGCTTGAGCTTATCCTTGCGCCCATCGAGCTTGCGGCACCATTTATCCATTTCTGGAGCATTTCATGACATTCACATCCCGTTCCCTGGTTTCATGGTTCACCACCGGTTTGTTGCTGGGCGCATGCAGCCTGGGCATTCAGGCGCAAACCACATCCGGCAAACAGCAGGCCACGCCCGCGGCGAAGCAGGCACAGGCCCGCTACGAGGCAGACCAGAAGCTTTGCGATGAGGCGAGCACCTCAGAAGCCCGGCTGCAATGCCGGCGTGATGCCAAGGCGGTTTACGACAAGGCCATGGCGGCCCTGTCCGTGACCTGCACCTCATGCGGCAAGGTCACGGCGGTGCGCATGACCGAAAAACCAGGCGAGAGCAATGCCCTGGGAATGATTGCCGGCGGCGTGGTCGGCGGTGTGCTGGGCCATCAGGTTGGCGGCGGCACTGGCAAAACCCTGGCGACCGTTGCCGGTGCCGCTGGCGGTGCGTATGCCGGCAAGAAAGCCCAGGAAAAAATCAACAGCAGCCAGGTCTGGACGGTGAGCGTGCGCTTCAACGATGGCAAAACCGCTGAATTCAACTACGAGAAAGACCCAGGTTTCAAGTCTGGCGATGCGGTGCGCAAGACGGCCAATGGATTGGAGCGGAACTGAGCTGATCAGTCAGCCGGGGTCGGGGCACGTCGCCGTGTGAGGGGTCTGATCCGCAAGGCTATAAGGTTCTCACCACTTCCATGGCCTGCTCGACACGCTCCACCGCGTGAATCGTCAGGCCTTCGAAGTCCTTGGACTTGGGGTTTTTAGGCATATTGGCCTTGGGCACCAGCGCGGTGCTGAACCCCAGTTTGGCGGCTTCTTTCAAACGCTCCTGACCGCGCGGCGCGGGTCGCACTTCGCCAGCCAGTCCGACCTCGCCAAAGGCAAAGAAGCCTTTCGGCAGCGGCTTGGCGCGCAAACTGGAGGTGATGGCCAGCAGCACCGCCAGGTCCGCCGCCGGTTCGCTGATGCGCACGCCGCCCACCGCGTTGACAAACACGTCCTGGTCCATGCAGGCCACACCGGCATGGCGGTGCAGCACCGCCAGCAGCATGGCCAGGCGGTCTCTGTCCAGCCCGACGCTCAAACGACGCGGACTCGGGCCGCCACTGTCGACCAGCGCCTGGATTTCGACCAGCATCGGGCGCGTGCCCTCGAGCGTGACCATGACACAGCTGCCGGGCACGGCTTGCGCATGCTGGCTCAGAAAAATGGCGCTCGGGTTGCTCACGCCCTTGAGACCTTTTTCGGTCATGGCGAAGACGCCGATCTCGTTGACCGCACCAAAGCGGTTCTTGATGGCGCGCACCAGCCGGAAGCTGCTGTGCGTGTCGCCTTCGAAGTACAGCACGGTGTCGACCATGTGCTCGAGCACACGCGGCCCGGCCAGCGCGCCTTCCTTGGTGACGTGACCCACCAGCACGATGCACGTCGCCCGGCCACCTTGGGCAGCGTCGGCACGGCCGCTGGCTTTGGCATAGCGCGTCAGGTGGGCGGCGCATTCGCGCACCTGCGCCACCGAGCCGGGCGCCGATGTGAGCTGTTCGGAATACACGGTCTGAATCGAATCGATCACCGCAATGTCGGGTTGCATCGATGCCATCGTGGCCAGGATTTTGTCCAGGCCGATTTCAGCCAGCACCTTGACCTGCGAACCATTAAGCCCCAGACGGCGCGCCCGCAATGCCACCTGCGCGCCGCTTTCCTCGCCGGTCACATACAGGGTGCTCTGGCCGCTGCGCTGCAGCGAATCGAGCGCCTGCAGCAGCAGGGTCGATTTGCCGATGCCAGGGTCGCCACCGATCAGCACCACGCCGCCTTCGACCATGCCGCCGCCAAGCACGCGGTCGAGCTCCTCGTGACCGGTGGGGGTGCGGGCAAAGTCCACCGCGTCGATGTCGCCCAGCACCGCCACATCGGCGCTTTTGGCCAGCGAGGCGAAGCGGTTTCTGGTCGGGCTGTCGCTCTCGGGAGCGGTTTCGATCAGCGTGTTCCAGGCATTGCAGCTCGGGCATTTGCCCTGCCATTTGGGGCTGGAACCGCCGCAATCGGAGCAAACGTAGTGGGTTTTTTCTTTGGCCATGGCGGGGATGTTATCCCTACCACTGCACCAGTTGCACTTCGCCCGAATCACTGGCCATGACGGCGCGCCGGCCTGGCAACGGTGACACGGTGGGACGCAGGTCGTGCGCAAACGGGATGCGCAGCAACTCCTTGCCATCCACCGCATCGAGCACGTGCAGCACCTGCTTCATGTCGAGGCAATAGACCTGATTTTCAAAGGTCACGATCTCGGCCATCATGTGGCCCCAATTGGCCGCATGGTTGCCGTAGCGGGAAGTCTGGTGGCGCCAGCGCACCTTGCCATTGGCCACGTCGATGGCGTAAATCCAGCCGGTGGGCGACCAAAGGTAAGCGGCATCACCCGCCACATGGTGCGAGTTGATGAAGTTGCCCGCCTTGAATTTCCACAGCACCTTGCCGGTATCGACGTGGATGCCGTAGAGCAACTCGGTGTAGGTACCGGCCACCAGCGTGTTGCCGCTGACGTACATCTGGCGCAGGTATTGCCACTCTTTCTTTTCATCGAGCTTCCACTTGAGCTTGCCATCCAACCGGTTCACCGCATACAGCTTGCCGTCGCCAGGGCCGAAGAAAACCGTCTCGCCCGCCACGGTGGGCGCATAGGCCGCGGTGCAGTCGTCGGTATCGGGGGCAAAGCGCCAGTCGATGGCACCGGTCTGGTTGTCCAGCGCCAGCAGCCAGTGGCCGTCGCCCACATAGGTGCGCCCGACATCCACAAAAGGCGTGCCCACTTGCAGAATCGCCTTGTGCAGCCACAGGGCTTTTCCATCTGCCTGATGCCAGCCACCAAGTTCGCGCTGGCCACCGGAGATGACCAGTTGCCCGGCAGCGCGCGGCCGGTACACGGCTTTGCTGCTCAGACGATGCGGCACGTTCCAGGTCAGCGCGTCCTGGTCGGGATCGATGCGCCCGAGGGTCTTGTCGCCGTTAAAGAACAGGTGGCCGTCGAGCAGGGCCAAAGGCGCCAGAGTGGCATTGCCGCTGACCCAGCGCCGCAGCACAGTGGGGGTTTGGGTCGCTGCAAAAACAACAAAGGTGGGCAAAAGCCCACCTGCTGCGAGTGCCGCCACAAAGTGGCGGCGGTTCAGATTGCCAGAAGCCATCAATCGCACTTGGCCCCTTGCTTGATCCAGGCAGACAGGATGGTGGTGTTCGGATGGTCACGCGGCTCGGACGGGCTGATGCCGGGAGGCATGCGGTCTTCGGACAGGTGCTGCCAGACAAAGCTTTTCTCGGGGCTGCCGGCCACGATCACCTTGGTGGCTTTGTCCACGCCCTTGGCCACCGAGTCGGCACCGAGCATGATGCCTTCGTAGCTGCTCAGGTTCAATTCATGGAAACTGGGGGGTTCCTGATTGGACATGTGGCAAGCCGTGCATGCCGGTGCTTCGGGGCCAAACGCATTGGCGGTATTGAACAGGGGCAAGACATTTTTCTTGAAGTTGTCGTCGTTCTTGGCACCGTCGGCAATCCATTGCTTGACCAGCATGTGGTTGGGCGTGTAGGTGGAGTTCTCAAAGCCCAGGCCCAGCGGCATGCGGTTGTTGCGCAGGCGGCGGATCAGGATGTCACGCTTGGGGTCGGTGCCAGGCGTGAACAGGGCGCGTTTTGGTTTTTCAGTGGAACCTTCGATGATTCCCTTGCAGGTGCTCAGATCGAGGCCGCGGTAGCTTTTGCTGGGATCCTGCGAGTTGTGGCAGGTGGTGCAGGCCACGCCGGGGCCAAAGGCATTGGGCGTGCTCATCAGGGTGCTGATGTACTTGTAGGTGATCGGAATGCTGCGCTTGATGATCAACTCCTTGACCACATGGTCGTCATCACCGGCTTGCGAGATCTTGCCGTCTTTCATGTCCTGGATAAATTGCTCGGCAATCGAGCGTTGCGCGAGGGCATTGCCGGCAAAGGCAAAACCCAGGGCTGCAACGATGCAACCCGCTTTGGCGATTTGAAAAAGCTGATTTCTGGTGGAAGTTGAAAGTCGCATCGGGGTCTCCTTTGATTGAATGCACGCGCATCGTAAAAACCTTAAACAAAGTTAAGAATAGGGGTTTTCTCTTACATAAGTTACGAATGGACACAAAAATCAACTCAACTGACACGGGGCTTACAGATCATTGGCCTGACCGTGGCCAGATTGCTGGTGATAGCATTTGAACCGAGATTATTCAAGAGCAAGACTCAGCCGCAGGCCATGACCACGCAATTGCCGCAAGGCCTCAGTTCTGCACAGGCCGCTCAGACCCTGCAGGCAGACGGCCCCAACGAACTGGCCGACGCGCAAAAGCGCGGGCTGGCGGGCATTGCGCGCGAGACGCTGTCCGACCCGATGTTCGCCCTGCTGCTGGCCGCCGGCATTTTGTACCTCGTGCTGGGGGACCTGCAGGAAGGCCTGGTTTTGTTCGGGCTGGTGCTGGTGGTGCTGGCGCTCACCTTGTACCAGGAGGGCAAGACCGAGCGCGCCATTGAATCGCTGCGCGACCTCACCAGCCCGCGCGCGCTGGTGCTGCGCGACGGTGCTGCGCTGCGCATTGCCGGGCGCGAGGTCGTTGTCGGTGATGTGCTGATGCTCGCCGAGGGCGACCGCATTGCGGCCGATGCCTTGCTGTTGCAAGGCACCGAGGTGCAGGCAGATGAATCACTGCTGACCGGCGAGCCCCTGCCTGTGGACAAGGTGGCGGCAACAGAAGAAGTTGCCAGTGCGTCAGACACGCCTGCGTCAGCGCTGTATTCAGGCACCTTGATGGTGCGCGGCCACGGCCTGGCGCGCGTCACGGCCACCGGCCGGCACAGTGAAATTGGCCGCATCGGGCAAGCTCTGGGCGGTTTGACCCCCGAGACCTCGCCACTCAAGTTGCAAATGGCGCGGCTGGTCAAGGTGCTGGCCTGGATGGCGCTGGCTGCCAGCCTGTTTTTGCTGGCAACTTATGGCCTGATGCGCGGCGACTGGCTGGCTGCCCTGCTGGCCGCCATTGCGCTGGCCATGGCCTTGCTGCCGCAGGAGTTCACAGTGGTGTTGACGGTGATTCCGGCACTGGGCGCCTGGCGCCTGTCCAGACAAAACGTCCTCACCCGGCGTATCGCGGCCATTGAAACCCTGGGTGCGACCAGCGTGCTGTGCGTCGACAAAACCGGCACGCTCACCGAAAACCGCATGACGGTAGCCGAGCTCTACGTGCCATTGCAGCCCAAGCAGCCTGCCACGGGCGCAGCCGCGCACACATCTTGCGAGCAAGCCGGGCGTCTGACGATTGACTACAGCCTCACGACCGAATTGCCCGAGTGCTTTCATGCCCTGGTGGAATATTCGATCCTGGCCAGCGTGGCCGACCCCTTTGACCCGATGGAAAAGGCATTTCACCGACTCGGGCAACACTTCCTGCAAGACACCGAGCATCTGCACCACGACTGGACCCTGATGCAGACCTACGGCTTGACTCCCGAACTTCGCGCCATGTCACAGGTCTGGCGAGCCACCGAAGGTGAGGACCATGTGGTGGCAGCCAAGGGCGCGCCGGAAGCCATTGCCGATTTGTGCCATCTCGACAGCACGGCGCAAGCCAGCATTGCCAGCGCCGTCGATGCCATGGCGGCCCGCGGACTGCGCGTGCTGGGCGTGGCGCGCGCCCGCTTTGCCGGACAGGACTGGCCCGCCATCGAGCACGACTTCGACTTTGAATACATCGGTTTGCTGGGACTGGCCGACCCGCTGCGCGCCGGGATTGCGCAAGCCGTCTCGGAAGCCCACGGTGCCGGCATCCGGGTGGTGATGATCACTGGCGACTACCCCGCCACCGCCCTGGCCATTGCCAGCCAGGCGGGGCTTGAGCCGGGACCTGACGGGCTGCTCACCGGTGACGCCCTGGCCAATTTGACCGACGCCGCATTGCAACAGCGCATGGACAGGGTGCGCATTTGCGCGCGCATTGCACCGACGCAAAAGCTGCGCATCGTGCAGGCGCTAAAAGCCTCAGGCCAGGTGGTGGCCATGACCGGCGACGGCGTCAACGACGCACCGGCGCTGAAGGCCGCGCATGTGGGCGTGGCCATGGGCGGGCGCGGCACCGATGTGGCGCGCGAAGCCGCCGCCATCGTGCTGCTCGACGACAACTTTGCCGCGCTCGTGGGCGCGGTGCGACAAGGCCGTCGCATTTTTGACAACCTGCGCAAATCCATGAGCTATATCCTGGCTGTGCATGTGCCGATTGCGGGCATGGCGCTACTGCCGGTGTTGCTGGGCTGGCCCACCGTGCTGTACCCACTGCACATTGCGTTTCTGGAACTGGTGATCGACCCGGCCTGCTCAATGGTGTTCGAGAACGAACCCGCCGAAAGTGATCTGATGCAGCGCCCGCCGCGCGACGTGGCGCAGCCGCTGTTTGGCGGCATGACGCTGGGCCTGGCGCTGCTGCAAGGTCTGGGCGCGCTGGCCGTGGTGCTGCTGGCCAGCGCCTGGGGCGCAGACCGATTGAGTGAAGGCGGCGCGCGCGCCTTTGCCTTTGCCGTGCTGGTCATGACCAACCTGGCTCTGATTTTTTGCAACCGAAGCCGCGCGGGCTCCTTGTGGGCGAGTCTGTGGGTGCCCAACCGAACGCTGTGGCTGGTGGTGGCAGCGGCGCTGTTGCTGCTGGGGCTGGCACTGTACGTGCCCTGGCTGGCGCGCCTGTTTGTTTTCGATCATTTGCCCTTGCCTTATCTGTCCGCGGCCCTGGGCCTGGGGCTGGCCAGCATGCTGTGGTTCGAATTGATGAAAGCACTCAAACACACACTTGCGCCATAAGCGAGCTCACATCCATTCAGCCGCCATGGTGCCTGTAAGCTCTTGATCAAAGACGTCCCCGAAGCCTGGGCCCGGGCCTTGCGCGCACGCGCTGGGACCCGCCATCCATGGATGCCGGATCAAGTCCTGCATGACAGATTTTCTTTCACGTTCATTCCGCAACAGAAAAGCTCACTCAGCCACCTGCACCGGCACCCGTGGCGCCAGCGCGCACATCAACTCGTAGCCCAGGGTGCCGGCGGCCTGGGCCACTTCGTCGATGCCCAGCACCATGCCATTGGCGGCGCGGCCCCACAGCGTGACCTCGGTGCCGATGCCGGCCCCGGGCGCCGGCGTCAGGTCCACCGTGATCATGTCCATGCTGACGCGCCCAATCAGCCGGCTGCGCACCCCTGCCACCAGCACCGGCGTGCCAGTGGGGCAGATGCGCGGATAACCGTCGGCGTAACCGCAGGCCACCACGCCCAGCCGCAGCGGCGCATCCGCCACGAACCTGGAGCCGTAACCCACGCTGTCACCCGGGGCGATATCCTGCACCGCGATGATGCTGGCCGCCAGGGTCATGGCCGGCTGCAGGCCCCACGCACCAGCCAGGTGCTCGGGATGGTCGGGCGAACTGCCATACAGGCTGATGCCGGGACGGATCCAGTCGGACGCCGCCACGGCATCGGCATGGCGCAGGCTGGCGGCGCTGTTGCACAGGCTGCGCTCACCCGGCAAATCGCGCGTCACTTCAGCAAAACGGGCCATTTGCGCGGCGATGCCCTGGCCGCCGTCGGCGTCGCTGAAGTGCGTCATGAGCGATATCTCGTTCACTTGCGACAAGGCATTCAGGCGCGCCCAGGCGCTGCGGTAGTGTTCCGGCCTGAAGCCAAGCCGGTTCATGCCCGAGTTCATTTTCAAAAACACCCGGTGACCGGCATGGGTCTTGCATGCCGCCAGCATGTCGATCTGTTCGGGGCAATGCACCGTGTGCCACAAATCAAGCTGAGAGCACAGCTCGAGGTCACGCGGCTCAAAAATGCCTTCGAGCAGCAAGATGGGGCCGCGCCAGCCCAGCTCGCGCAGGCGCCGGGCTTCATCCAGGTCGAGCAGGGCAAAGCCATCGGCACTGCGCAGGCCGTCGAACACGCGCTCAATGCCGTGGCCATAGGCGTTTGCCTTGACCACCGCCCACACTTTGGCATCAGGGGCGGCCTGGCGGTTGCGCGCCAGATTGTGCTGCAGGGCAGCGCTGTGGATGGTGGCGAGGATCGGGCGGGGCATGGAAGTTCCGGGGAAATTGCGCAGGGTCGATTTTGACATTGCGGCGGCATGCTATAACCCGGTACCGTTTGGAGACCAGACCCCTCACAGCGCCGCAGCAGGCGGTGGCCAACCTTTTCGATGAAACGCGGCTTTTTTACCATCATGGCAGCGCAGTTTTTCAGCTCGCTGGCAGACAACGCCCTGTTCGTGGCCGCCGTGCAGTTGCTGCGCACCAGCCGCGCGCCGGAATGGCAACAAGCCGCCCTGGTGCCCATGTTTGCGCTGTTTTACGTGGTCTTGGCACCTTTTGTCGGTGCCTATGCCGACTCCATGCCCAAGGGTCGCGTGATGCTGGTGAGCAACTTCATCAAGATCGGGGGCTGCCTGTTCATGCTGTTTGGCACCCATCCACTGCTGGCTTATGCCGTGGTCGGCCTGGGTGCGGCGGCGTATTCGCCAGCCAAATACGGCATCCTGACCGAGTTGCTGCCGGCCTCGCAACTGGTCAGGGCCAACGGCTGGATCGAGGGGCTGACCATCGGCTCGATCATTCTGGGCGTGTTGCTGGGCGGCCAGCTGGTGGGGCGCCATGCGTCCAGGCATTTGCTGGCGATCGATATCCCCGGCATCGACACCGGCATCAACACGCCGGCCGAGGCGGCCATCACCGTGCTGATTTTTGTCTATCTGCTGGCGGCCTGGTTCAACACCCACATCCCGCTCACCGGCGTGTTGATGCGCCCGATGCCCAAGCGGCTGCTGAGCCTGCTGCCCGACTTCTGGACCTGCAATGCCCGCCTGTGGCGTGACAAGCTGGGGCAAATCTCGCTGGCGGCGACCACGCTGATCTGGGGCGTGGCGGGCAATTTGCGCTTCATCGTGCTGGCCTGGGCCGCGGCCGCCCTGGGTTATTCGGTGACGCAGGCCTCGGCCTTGCAGGGCGTGGTGGCGATTGGCATGGCTTTGGGCGCGCTGGTGGCATCGGTGCGCATGCGACTGGAAGACGGCCCGCGCGTGATCACGCTGGGCATCGTCATGGGCCTCTTGATCATTGGCCTGATTTTCATCAGCAATGTCTGGGTGGCAGCGCCTTTCCTGATTTTGCTGGGTGCGCTGGGCGGTTTTCTGGTGGTTCCCATGAATGCCCTGTTGCAGCACCGCGGCCACAACCTGATGGGCGCCGGCCGCTCGATTGCGGTACAGAACTTCAACGAGCAGGCCTGCATTCTGGGGCTGGGTGCGCTCTACAGCCTGAGCACCGGGCTGGGGCTGCCAACCTTTGCGGCCATCACCGGCTTTGGCCTGGTGATTGCGGGATTCATGTGGCTGATCCGGCGCTGGCACGCGCGCAACCTGGTGCTGCACCCTGAAGAAATTCACCGTTTGCTGGTGATCGCGCGCAATGACAAAGCCCACGGGTAATTTTGAGGAGAAACCATGACCACTGTTTATGACTTTGAAGCCTTATCCATCGACGGCAAGCCGGTGCCCTTGAAAAAATTCAAGGGCAAGGTGCTGTTGATCGTCAACACCGCCAGCGCCTGCGGATTCACGCCGCAGTTCGCAGGGCTGGAGCAACTGCATGAAAGCTATGGCAAACGGGGCCTGGTGGTGCTGGGTTTTCCGTGTAACCAGTTCGGCGCCCAGGACTCCGGCACCAACAGCGAGATTGCCGGGTTCTGCCAGCTCAACTATGGCGTCACGTTCCCGATGATGGCCAAGATCGAGGTCAACGGCGCCGGCGCGCATCCGCTTTACCAGTGGCTGGCCTCAGAGGCCCCCGGCCTGCTGGGCAGCAAGTCGATCAAGTGGAACTTCACAAAATTCCTGGTCGGCAAGGACGGCCAGGTGCTCAAGCGTTTCGCCCCGACCGACACGCCCGCAAGCCTGCAAGAAGACATTGAAGCGGCGCTGGTGGCCTGACGCCCATACTTGATTGACGATCAGCTTCACCCATCTGTTTGCGCCAAATCCCATGTCTGAAATCAACCGCGATTTGACCCGCACAACGCTGGCCATTCTGTGCATCCTGTTGCTGATTGCGCTGTCGCTCTGGGTGTTGCGCCCGTTTCTGGCGGCGACGGTCTGGGCCACCATGATTGTCGTTGCCACCTGGCCCTTGCTCAAGTCGCTGGAACAGCGCCTGGGTGGCCGACGCAGCCTGGCCGTGACCGTCATGACGCTGGGCATGCTGCTCTTGCTGGTGATTCCGCTCTGGCTGGCGATCGACACCATTGCCGGCCATGCCGAAGCGATGATCGGTATGGGCCAGCAATGGTTCGCTGCGGGTTTGCCGCAACCGCCCGCATGGCTCGGCAGTGTGCCGCTGGTAGGCGGCAAATTGTCGGCCTTGTGGGGGCAACTGGCCAATGCCGGGCCTCAGGGTCTGCTGGTGAAACTCCAGCCCTATGCAGTCCAGGCAAGTCAGTGGGTGATGGCCGAGGTCGGCGGCCTTGGCGCCATGCTGCTTCAGTTTCTGCTGATTGTGATGGTCTCGGCGATCCTCTACGCCAACGGCGAAGCGGGCGCTTCCAGGGTGCTGCGTTTTGGCTACCGGCTGGCCGGTGAGCGCGGTAAAAATGCCGTCGTTCTGGCCGGACAGGCGATCCGTGGCGTGGCGCTGAGTGTGGGCGTCACCGCCATCGTGCAGACCGTGTTCGGTGGCATCGGCCTGGCCATAGCCGGGGTGCCTTATGCCTCGCTGCTGGCGGCGCTCATGCTGATACTCTGCATTGCCCAGCTGGGGCCAGCGCTCGTTCTGTTTCCGGCGGTTGGCTGGATGTTCTGGATGGACCAGACAGGCTGGGGAATTTTCCTGCTGGTGTGGAGTCTGGTGGTCTCCACCATGGACAATTTCCTGCGCCCCATGCTCATCAGGAAAGGGGCAGATTTGCCCTTGCTCCTGATTTTTGCGGGCGTCATCGGCGGCATGTTCGGCTTCGGGCTGATCGGACTTTTTATCGGCCCGGTGGTGCTGGCCGTCACCTACACGCTGCTCGAAGACTGGATGGCTGGCGAAACAGTCAAGGCGGCCAAGGACTGACGCCCTGACGCGCATTTCTGGCGAGCGATTCGGGGTCAGCCATGAAGACTGCCCTGTTCGCCCGTCAGCACGAAGCTATTTGGCCATGTTGCCGATCAGGCCCTTCTTTGTCATTTCCTGTTCGACGAGTTGCGCCATTGCCTGGATCATTTCCGGACGCGAGCGCGGATCTATGCTCTGGGTCGTTCCCGACCAGATCGGCTTGTCCTCAGGCAACTTGTAGAGGACGCTTTCAACCACAACGGTTGTGTTCTCGACGGTGTAGCCCGGCGTCGTGGTGATCATCGTGTTGTAGCCATAGCCATAGTAGCCGCCGAAGTTGCCGTAATACGGGCCGATGCCCATGTAGGGCGCGGTTGGCACGAAATAGGTTTGCGGCGGCACATAGTATTGCGACTTGTCGACCGCCACCAGACGTGACACCAGCACGCCGTCGTAGCCATCCTTGACCAGGGCGGCACGCACCTGTTCCTTGTCTGCCGGTTGTTCGAACAGGGTATGGCCCGCAGTCGCCTGGGTGCCTGACGGAATTTTCTGTACCATCTGGTCTTCGGCAAAACGACGGATGCCATCGTCCTTCACCATCACAAAGACGGCGAGCTTTTTGATGGGCCCGCCCCGGTAATCAGGGCTATCCCAACTGGAAGTCAGCGAGGTGCTTGCGCAACCTGCGGACAAGACGATGACCCCAGCCATGACGAGCCAAAAAATGGTCTTGAAAAACTCGAGTGGTTTCATGGATGCGCTCCTTACCCGGGAATTGTTGATATGACACTTTAACCGAGATTGTCATTGGGGTTTGAGATGATGGCGAGTGGGTTTGCGAGGCAGTTTGGGTGGCTGAG
>JBBINL010000013.1:0-29573 GCA_037443905.1 Burkholderiales bacterium
TTGCCCCAGTTGCCTGCAAGGCCTGAAACGCTACCAAGACGACCTGCAAAACGGCTTGCTCGAAGCCGATTACATCGTCGTCGAAATGGCCAACCAGATTCTGGGCAAGCAATGGTTGCCCGAGTACGTGCGCAAAGCCAATGATGGCGGCATCGAGCGCGTGCTGGTATAAACCGAGATTGTCCATTGGGCGCACCTAAGGTGCTGTTTGAGCGCTGGCGGCGGCTTTGCGGTCATTTTGGGCGTCTGCTCGGTGTTCATAGCCGTGCTATGAACGCCTCTCAGCCATCCAAACTGCCTCGCAAACCCACTCGCCATCATCTCAAATCCCAATGACAATCTCGGATAAATTCAACGACTGACTTCAAGAGGTGACTCACCATGGCAGGTTTGCAGAACGGCGCCCCGGCGCCACAGGACATCACGGTGCACAGCCAGTCTCGCGTGCTGGAAATCAGTTTCGCGGATGGCGCACAGTTTCGCATTCCCTTTGAGCTGATGCGCGTCTATTCGCCATCTGCCGAGGTGGCGGGACACGGGCCAGGCCAGGAGGTGCTGCAGACCGGCAAGCGCGAGGTCACGCTGACGGCTCTGGAGCCGGTGGGCAACTATGCCATCCAGCCGTCGTTTTCCGATGGCCACGACACGGGCATCTATTCCTGGGACTATTTGTATTTCCTGGGCTCGCAGCAGGACAAGCTGTGGGCCGACTACAACGCGCGGCTGGCGGCGGCGGGTGTGGATCGCGATGCCCCCATGCCCGAGAAAGCCGGCAGCAGTTGCGCCAGCCATTGATTCAATTTTTCAGAAATACAGCGATCCAATCATGAGCACCACCCATTTCGGCTTTAAAACCGTGGAAGAGGCTGAAAAAGCCAGCCATGTCAAGGGCGTTTTCGACTCCGTGGCCCCCAAATACGACATCATGAACGACCTGATGTCGATGGGCCTGCATCGCCTCTGGAAGGCTTACACCGTGACGGTGGCGAACGTGCGCGAAGGCGACAAGGTGCTCGATATTGCGGGCGGAACCGGCGATCTGGCGCTGGCGTTTGCCGCCAAGGCAGGCCTGAGCGGGCAGGTGGTGCACACCGACATCAATGAAGCCATGCTGCGCACCGGCCGCGACCGTCTGGTGGATGCCGGCGTGGTGCTGCCGACGCTGGTCTGTGATGCTGAAAAACTGCCTTTTCCCGACAATCATTTCAACCTGGTCACGGTCGCCTTTGGCCTGCGCAACATGACGCACAAGGATGTGGCGCTCAGGGAGATGAACCGGGTGCTCAAGCCGGGGGGCAAGTTGCTGGTGCTGGAGTTTTCCAAAGTGGCCAAGCCGCTGGAAAAAGCCTACGACTGGTATTCCTTCAAGGTGCTGCCCAAGCTGGGCGAATGGGTGGCGGGCGATGCAGACAGTTACCAGTATCTGGCCGAGTCGATCCGTATGCATCCCGGCCAGGAGGAGCTCAAAACCCTGATGAAGGCTAATGGCTTTGGCCATGTGGATTACCACAACATGACTGGTGGTCTGGTAGCCTTGCATGTCGGAATCAAATGTTGAGATGCATTGACTTTTGGCCCGCCCGATCATTTTTGAGCTTTTATTTTTTGGAGATGGTATGAAACGATGGCTTTCAGTTATCGCGATGAGTCTGGTGCTGTTGGCCGGTCACGCCGATGCCAAACGCCTGGGCGGTGGCATGTCGTTCGGCAAGCAATCCAGCAACGTGACACAGCGACAGGCGACGCCGACAGCCCCCGCACAGGGTGCTGCCAACTCCGCCACCAGTTCCGCCACCGCTCCGAAAAAACCCTGGGGCGCCATGATGGGCGGTCTCGCGGCAGGTCTGGGCCTGGCTTGGCTGGCCAGTTCGCTGGGCATGAGCGAGGCCATGGCTCAAGTGCTGTTGTTCGCCTTGCTGGCAATGGCTCTGATGGCGGCGCTGAACTGGTTCATGCGCCGCAAAAATCCTGTGGTGCAGCAGGCGACTTCGCCTTTTGCCTATCAGGCTGCCAACTCGGGTGGCACCAAGCCAACCCCGGTGCCGGCCAGTTACCGTCCTGAAAACGTCGGCAATGATGCCTCGGCGCGGCCCTGGGAGCGCAACAGCGCCACCTTCGACAGCAGCGCGGCGACTTCCGCATCCGGGTCGATGATTGGTTCGGGCCTGTCGGGTTCGCAAACCTGGGGTATTCCGCAAGGCTTTGATTCCGAGGGTTTCCTGACAGCGGCCAAGAACAACTTTGTCTCGCTGCAAGCGGCCTGGGACAAGTCTGACGTGCCCGCGCTGCGCGTCATGATGACCGACGCCATGCTCAAGGAAATCCAGGCGCAGCTGGCCGAGCGCGAGACGCACACCGGCGGCCCGGTGAATCAGACCGAGGTGGTGATGATCGAGGCTCACCTGCTCGGCATCGAAGACCTGGGCGATGAATACATGGCCAGCGTCGAGTTCACCGGCATGATCCGCGAAGAACCCTCGGCTGGCCCGAGTCCGTTCCGAGAAGTCTGGAACATGATCAAGCCCAAGAATGGCCGCAGTGGCTGGCTGGTGGCAGGGGTTCAGGCCCTGCAGTAAGCGTCATTTGCGGATTTCAGGGAATAATGGGGTCTATGGCAACACAAACCCCATTATCTTTTCTGGAGAGTTTTGTCGAAAAACTCCCCCTTCCCAAATTCGCTCCGCCCGCCTGGGCTGTCAATGAGGCGCAGCGCCGCATTGTCCTTTTGCTCAACCATGTGTTGATGCAGGAAAGCGAGGCCATGACCCGGCTGGCGCGCCACAAGGATCAAATCATGCTGGCCCAATGGCGCACCTTCTACTTCAAGCTGGTGGCGACCCCTGCCGGCCTGCTGGATCTGGCCGACCCGCAGGCTAAACCCGATCTGGTGCTGACGCTGACCGATGCGTCGCCACTGGCGTTGGCGCAGGCAGTTTTCAAGGGTGATAAACCGGCCGTGCGCATTGAGGGAGATGTGCAACTGGCCGCCGAAGTCAACTGGCTGACCGAGCATGTGCGCTGGGACTTGGAAGAAGACCTGGCGCGCGTCATCGGCGACGTGCCAGCGCACACCCTGGGCGAGATGGCCCGCGCCATGCGCACCAGCTTGCGTGAATTTCTGGCCAAAGCTGCAGCGTTCGCGCCCGCCAAGTCGGTCAAATGACCAATATTTTTCGAGGCGCCTTCATCCTCTGGGTGATGTTGCGCAATGGCCTGGATGAGCTGGTGCTCACCAGTTTCAAAAAGCCCTGGCTACTGCGGCTGGCCCGGCTGCTGACGCTGGGGCGCAAACTTGACGCACCGCGCGGACAGCGCATTCGCCAGACCCTGGAAAGCCTGGGGCCCATTTTTGTGAAATTTGGCCAGGTACTGTCCACGCGGCGCGATCTGCTGCCAGTTGATATCGCTGACGAGCTGGCCATGCTGCAGGACCGCGTGCCGCCTTTTCCCAGCGCGGTGGCCATCGGCATCATTGAGCGCGCTTTCAAGAAATCGGTTGACGACATTTTTGTCTCTTTCGAGCGCGAGCCGGTGGCCAGCGCGTCGATTGCGCAAGTGCATTTTGCCGTGCTCAAGGACCGGAATGGCCATCCCCAGGAGGTGGCCGTCAAGGTGCTGCGCCCGGGCATGCGGACGGTGATCGACAAAGACCTGGCGCTGCTGCGCATGATGGCGGGCTGGATCGAGGGTCTGGCCGAAGACGGCAGGCGCCTCAAGCCGCGCGAGGTGGTGGCCGAGTTTGAAAAATACCTGCACGATGAGCTCGACTTGGTGCGCGAGGCATCGAGCGCGGCGCAATTGCGGCGCAACATGGCTGACCTCGAGCTGGTGCTGATTCCCGAAATGTACTGGGATTACTGCATGCCCGAGGTGATCGTGATGCAGCGCATGACGGGGGCGCCGATCAACCAGGTCGAGCGCCTGATTGCCGCCGGTGTTGACATCCCCAAACTGGCGCGCGATGGCGTCACCATCTTTTTCACACAGGTCTTTCGCGACGGCTTTTTTCATGCCGACATGCACCCCGGCAACATCCAGGTGAGCCTGGATCCGGCCACTTTTGGTCGCTACATTTCGCTCGATTTCGGCATTGTGGGCACGCTGACCGAGGGCGACAAGGAATATCTGGCGCAAAACTTCATCGCCTTTTTCCGCCGCGACTACAAGCGCGTGGCAGAGTTGCACATCGAGTCGGGCTGGGTGCCTGGCACGACTCGTGTGGACGAGCTGGAGGCCGCCGTGCGCGCGGTGTGTGAACCCTACTTTGACCGGCCGCTCAAGGAGATATCACTGGGCATGATCCTGATGCGCCTGTTTCAGACCTCGCGCCGCTTTCATGTCGAAATCCAGCCGCAACTGGTGCTATTGCAGAAGACCCTGCTCAACATCGAAGGCCTGGGGCGCCAGCTCGATCCCGAGCTTGACTTGTGGCAAACCGCCAAACCGTTCCTGGAAAAATGGATGGTCGAGCAGGTTGGCCCGAATAAATTGTGGAAAGAATTGCGCAATGAGGCACCGCGCTACGCCAAGATGCTGCCCGAGTTGCCACGCCTGCTGTTCGACTTTTTGCAGCAGGCGCCCGACAGGAGCAACACACTGGAGCTGCAGGCGCTGCTGGCCGAACAAAAAAGGACCAACAAACTTTTGCAAGCCATCATCTACGGTGGCATCGGCTTTGTGCTGGGCCTGATCGTGATGCAGATCGTGGCACGAGTGCGCATTTTTTAAGCGCGGTTTTCAAGCGGGTGCGACTTTATAATTGCACGCTTTGCGACTCTTTCACACCAGTCTGAACACCATGCCTATTTATGCCTACAAATGCAACGCCTGCGGCTTTGCCAAGGACGTGTTGCAAAAAATTTCCGACCCGGTGCTCACCGAGTGCCCGACCTGCGGCCAGGCCAGCTTTGTCAAGCAGCTTACCGCAGCCGGATTCCAGCTCAAGGGGTCGGGTTGGTACGCGACTGATTTCAAGGGGGGTGGCGCTGCTGCCACGGCCAATGCGCCCGCTGCTCCCGAGTCGGCGTCTGCCAGTGCTGCTCCTGCCGCCAAAACAGACGCAGCACCCGCTGCCGCGGCCTGTGGCGGCGCTTGTGCTTGTCACAGCTGAAACAGATTCACCTGAAAGTCGCCGTGCCGTTCAAAAAGTACCTGCTGACGGGCCTGCTGGTCTGGCTGCCAACAGCCATCACCTTCGCTGTGCTGTTGTGGCTGATGGACCTGCTCGATGGCATTTTTGTCGGCTTGCTGACCGTGTTGCAGGCGCTGCTGCCGGCATCGCTGGTGAGCACGCTGGAATACTTCAAGCACATTCCGGGGCTCGGCGTGATTCTGGTTTTTGGCGGCCTGCTGATCACCGGGGCGCTGGTGTCGAATGTGGCGGGCCGCTGGTGGCTGGTGCAATGGCATCGTCTGCAAACCCATATTCCGGTCTTCAAGAACATCTACAACAGTGTCAAAAAGGTTTCAGACACGCTGTTTTCCAGCAACGGCAACGCCTTTCGCACCGCCTTGCTGGTGCAATATCCGCGCCCGGGCGTCTGGACCATTGCGTTTCAGACCGGCACGCCGGGCGGCGAGGTTGTCCGGCATCTGGGCGCTGACTTCATCAGCGTCTATGTGCCCACCACACCCAACCCGACCAGCGGCTTCTTTCTGATGCTGCCGCGCAGTGATGTGATTGAACTCAAGATGAGTGTGGATGAGGCCCTGACCTACGTGATTTCGATGGGGTCGGTGGCGCCAGCCGCAACGGGTGTTCTGCCCGGTTAATTTTTTTGACAACCCTGCCATTTCCTGTGGATGGCTTTAGAAAGCACTTTTATGGCGATGCGTTCTCATTATTGTGGATTGGTCACTGAACCCCTGATGGGGCAAACCGTGACCCTGTGTGGCTGGGTCAACCGTCGACGCGACCATGGCGGTGTGATTTTTGTCGATGTGCGCGACCGCGAAGGTTATGTGCAGGTGGTCTGTGATCCGGACCGCGCCGAGATGTTCGGCGTGGCCGAAGGCCTTCGCAATGAATACTGCATTCAGGTCAAAGGCCTGGTGCGGGCGCGCCCGGATGGCACGGTCAACAGCAGCTTGAAGAGTGGCAAGATCGAAGTGCTGTGCCACGAGCTCAAGGTGCTCAACCCTTCTGTCACACCGCCGTTCCAGCTCGACGAGGAAAACCTGTCCGAGACCACGCGACTGACACACCGGGTGCTCGATTTGCGTCGCCCCTACATGCAAAACAACCTGATGCTGCGCTATCGCGTGACCATGGAAGTGCGCAAGTTTCTCGACGCCAACGGCTTTGTCGATGTGGAAACCCCGATGCTCACCAAAAGCACGCCCGAGGGCGCGCGCGACTACCTGGTGCCCAGCCGTGTCCACGCCGGTCACTTTTTTGCGCTCCCGCAGTCTCCCCAATTGTTCAAGCAGCTGCTGATGGTGGCCGGTTTCGACCGCTACTACCAGATCACCAAGTGCTTCCGCGATGAAGACCTGCGCGCTGATCGCCAGCCGGAGTTCACCCAGATCGATATTGAGACCTCGTTCCTGGATGAGGAAGAAATTCGTGAAATTTTCCAGGGCATGATCAAGACCGTGTTCCGCAATGTCCTGGGCGTTGACCTGGGCGAGTTCCCGGTCATGACGTATCAGGAGGCGGCGCGCCGCTACGGCTCCGACAAGCCCGACCTGCGTGTCAAGCTCGAATTCACCGAACTCACCGACGTGATGGCCGATGTCGATTTCAAGGTGTTTTCAACGCCAGCGACCACCAAGGGCGGCCGGGTGGTGGCCTTGCGCGTGCCCGGTGGTGCCGAAATCACCCGCAGTGAAATTGACCATTATGGTGAATTCGTCAAGATTTATGGCGCCAAGGGGCTGGCCTGGATCAAGGTCAACGATGTGAACAAGGGGCGCGATGGCTTGCAGAGTCCGGTTGTGAAAAACCTGCACGACGCGGCTTTGGCCGCAATCATCCAGCGCACGGGTGCACAAAATGGCGACCTGCTGTTTTTTGGTGCCGACAAGGAAAAAATTGTCAACGACGCCATCGGCGCGCTGCGCATCAAGATCGGCCACAGTGCCTTTGGCATGAAAAACGGCCTGTTCGAGGACCGCTGGGCGCCGCTGTGGGTGGTGGACTTTCCGATGTTCGAGTACGACGATGAGTCCGATCGGTGGATGGCCGTGCATCACCCGTTCACCGCGCCCAAGGACGGTCACGAGGACCTGATGGTCACCGACCCCGCCAATTGCATCTCCAAGGGCTATGACATGGTGCTCAACGGCTGGGAAATGGGTGGCGGCTCGGTGCGTATCCACCGTGCTGATGTGCAGAAAAAAGTGTTCGATGCGCTCAAGATCACATCCGAAGAGGCGCAGCAAAAGTTCGGCTTCCTGCTCGATGCCCTGCAATACGGCGCACCGCCCCATGGCGGCCTGGCCTTTGGCCTGGACCGCATCGTGACACTGATGACCGGCGCCGAATCGATCCGCGACGTCATCGCCTTCCCCAAAACCCAGCGCGCCCAGTGCCTGTTGACGCAAGCGCCAAGCCCGGTCGACGAAAAGCAGTTGCGCGAGCTGCACATTCGCCTGCGCACGCCTGAGGCTGTGAAAGCGACTTGAGCCTGCTGATACAGCTTTGATGCAAAATGAAAGGGTGCAATATCGCACCCTTTTTCAATTCAACCCAAACAGGAACGCAGGTGCGCCTAAGGACAATCTGGCTTCAATCCATTGTTTCATCGTGACTGCATTTGCTCGTCCTTTCAAGATTCCGCAGTCGGTGCTGGTGCTCATCCACAATCCGGCGCTCGAGGTGCTGCTGATCAAGCGTTGCGATGCCGATGATTTCTGGCAATCGGTCACCGGCAGCAAAGACAGTCTTGATGAGTCGTTTGCGCAAACGGCCCACCGCGAGGTGCTGGAAGAAACCGGCATCGAATGTGGCCCGGGCTCGGCGCTGGCAGACCATTTGCTGGATTGGCAACTGGAAAATGTGTATGAGATCTATCCCCGCTGGCGCCACCGTTATGCGCCCGGTGTGACGCTCAACACCGAGCATCTGTTCGGACTGCAGGTACCCGTGGGCACCCGGGTGCAGTTGAACCCGCGCGAGCACACCGCTTACCAGTGGTTGCCCTACCGTGAAGCGGCCAATAGCTGCTATTCACCTTCCAATGCCGAAGCGTGTTTGCTGTTGCCACGATTTTTTCAAAGGCCAGGCCAGGCATGAACATCATCCGGGTGGCGACTTACAACATCCACAAGGGCGTGCAGGGGCTGGGGCCTGCGCGGCGCCTGGAGATTCACAACCTGGGTCTGGCCGTCGAGTCGCTCGATGCCGATGTGGTCTGCCTGCAGGAGGTGCGCAAATCCAATCGCCTGGAGGCTAAACGTTTTCCGCTCTGGCCAGAATTGGCGCAAGCTGAATTCCTGGCGCCCCAGGGGTACGAGGCGGTGTATCGCACCAACGCCATCACGCGTCACGGTGAGCATGGCAATGCGCTGCTGTCACGCTGGCCGGTGCTGTCCCACCAGCACGAGGACATGTCGGATCATCCTCTGGAGCAGCGCGGTTTTTTGCACGTCTTGCTCGATATTCACGGCAAGATGGTCCACGTCCTGGTGGTGCATCTGGGGCTGGTCAAGGCCAGCCGGGTGCGCCAGGTGGCGCAGCTGAAGCGCTTCATCGAGCGTGAAATACCTGCGACTGCCCCGCTGCTGGTGGCGGGCGACTTCAATGATTGGGGAAAGACCGTGAAGCTGGCGCTGGCGCAGGCCGACTTGCACGCCTGTGATGTGCGTGAACCCACCTTCCCGTCGCGCTTGCCCATCGCGCAGCTGGACTATATTTTTGCCCGTGGTCTCACGCCGATGGGGCTGATGGTGCCGCATGGGCGCATTTGGTCGCGCATGTCCGACCATTTGCCACTGATCGCGGAATTTGCCCTGCCGGTTTCATGATTCGCAGCATGCTTGCACCCGGTCATCGGGTGGATTTGTTGCAAGGGTCGCTGGAGTTTTTCGCGTCGCTGGTGCGGGCGATCGATCACAGCGTGCAAGAAGTCCGGCTGGAAACCTATATTTTCAGTGTGGAAGCGTCCGGCGTGCAGGTGGCGCAGGCGCTGGAGCGCGCCGCACAACGCGGGGTCAAGGTGTATCTGGTGATGGACGGTGCCGGTACGGACCACTTGAGCCAGGAATGGGTCAGCCGATTTTCGGCGGCGGGCGTGGCGTGGCGCATTTTTTCCCCGCTGGGCAGCCTGGGCATCCTGATTCCGAGCCGCTGGCGGCGTTTGCACCGCAAATTGTGTGTGGTCGATGGCCGCGTGGCTTTTTGCGGCGGCATCAATGTGCTGGATGATTTTTTTGACCCTAATCACGGTCGCCTGGCCTTGCCCCGCTTTGACTTTGCGGTGCGCGTGACCGGCCCGCTGGTTGAGTCGGCGCATGCTGCCCTGGTGCAGTTTTGGTGGCGCTTGCAAGCCACGCGCATCGTGCGACAAGGGGATCTGGCGGCGGCCTGGCAAGCCCTGCATGAGGCGAGCAAGTCTGACCCGGACGCCTCGGCCAATGCCGGTTTGCTGACTTTGGATGACGCCAAGGTGGACAGCTTGTCGGACAGGACGACGGGCATCATGGCTGGCCTGGTGCTGCGCGACAACCTGCGCCACCGCACCCGCATCGAGCGCGCTTACCGGCAGGCCATTGGCGAGGCAAAAACTGACATCATCATTGCCAATGCCTACTTTTTGCCGGGCCGAAAAATCCGCAAGGGTTTGATCCATGCCGCGCAGCGCGGTGTGCGGGTGCGCCTGCTGCTGCAAGGGCGCTACGAATACTTCATGCAGTACCATGCCGCGCGCATGGTCTACGGCAAATTGCTGGCTGCCGGGGTCGAGATCAACGAGTACCGCGTGAGTTTCTTGCACGCCAAGGTGGCGGTGATCGACGGCCATTGGGCCACCGTGGGGTCATCCAACCTAGACCCCTTGAGCCTGTTGCTGGCCCGTGAGGCCAATGTGGTAGTGGATGACGTGGCCTTTGCGCAAAACTTGCAGGCGCGGCTGGAGCATGCCATGCAGGTCGAATGCACGCGGGTCGACCCCGAGGTCTATGCGAGCCGGCCTCTGGTGCAGCGCTGGCTCGACAGGCTGGCTTATGTCATCATGCGCAGCTTGCTGTTCATTCATGGAAAACGCTATTGAATAAATAGCTTTGAATGCATGTCGAAAAGGTGATTTGGCCGAATAACCTTGTTTAAAAAAGACTGCTAACATTGATTGGTATTTCATCACGATCCAGGAAAACCATGAATTCCGCACCCAGCGAAGAGGGCACACCGGTCTCTGTGAAAATCCGCGAGCGCATCCAGGCCGCCCGCAAGCGTTTCCATGCCAATGACAACATTGCCGACTTCATTGAACCCGGTGAACTTGAGCTGCTGCTCGACGAAGTGGAAAGCAAGATGAAAGGCGTGCTGGGCAGCCTGGTGATCGACATCGAGCATGACCACAACACTGACGACACGGCGCGACGCGTGGCCAAGATGTACCTCAAGGAGGTGTTTCAGGGCCGCTATGTCAAAGAACCGCCCATCACCGAATTTCCCAATGCCGAGCACCTCAACGAGCTGATGATCGTGGGGCCGATCACCGTGCGCAGTGCCTGCAGCCACCATTTTTGCCCGATCATGGGAAAGATCTGGATTGGTGTGCTACCCAACGAGCACACCAACGTGATCGGCCTTTCCAAATACGCGCGACTGGCCGAATGGGTGATGGGAAGGCCGCAAATCCAGGAAGAGGCGGTGGTGCAACTGGCCGACCTGATCCAGCAAAAAACCCAGCCCGATGGCCTGGCCATCGTGATGGAGGCTAGTCACTTCTGCATGAGCTGGCGCGGTGTCAAGGACGTTGACAGCAAGATGATCAATTCGGTCATGCGTGGCAGCTTCCTGAAAGACGCCAATTTGCGCCGCGAATTTTTGTCTCTCATTCCCCAGAAAGGTTGATCATGTTGGTACGTTTGCTCTATGCCAGCCGGGCGGTGGATACCAGCCCCGAGGCCATCGAATCCATTCTGCACCAGTCGCGTGACCACAATCCGAGCACCGGGGTCACAGGCGTCTTGTGCTACGGCGGGGGGATTTTTTTGCAAGCCATTGAAGGCGGGCGCATGGCCATCAGTGACCTGTACGGTCACATCCAGCGCGATCCGCGCCACAAGGACGTGGTGTTGCTGCACTACGAGGAAATCTCTGAGCGGCGCTTTGCCGGCTGGACCATGGGCGAAGTCAACATGAACCGCATCAACGCTTCCATATTGCTGAAATACGCAGAAAAACCAGAGCTCGATCCCTATTCGGTTTCCGGCAAGGTGTCACTGGCACTGCTCGAGGAACTGATGGCCACCGCCTCCATCATCGGCCGCGCCTGAACCGTGCCTGCCAGCGTGCTGCTGGGCTGTGATTTTTCCTGCGCACCCACGCCAAGGAAAACCATCGTTATCGCCCTGGGGGAACTGCATCAGGGGCGGGTCCAGCTCGGCGGAATCGGACGCTTTGCGACACTCCGGGCGTTTTCAGACTGGCTGCATCGGCCGCAAGCCTGGGTCGGGGCTTTCGATTTGCCGTTCGGGCTGCCGCGGGAACTGGTGCAAACGCTGGGCTGGCCGACCGACTGGGCCGCCTGCATGGCGCATTACACAGCATTGAGCCGGGATCAGATCCGTCTGGCATTTGCGGCTTTTTGCCAGGCCCGGCCGGTGGGCGGCAAATTTGCCCACCGCGCCACCGATGCGCCGGCCGGCGCCAGCCCGAGCATGAAGTGGGTCAATCCGCCGGTGGCTTTCATGCTGCATGCCGGTGTCCCGCTGCTGCTGCACTCTGGCGCCACACTGCCGGGGATGCATGCTGGCGAGCCAAACAAAATTGCGCTGGAAGGCTACCCCGGCATGCTGGCGCACGAGGTGCTGGGCCGGCGCAGCTACAAGGCTGACGATAAAGCGCGCCAGACCCCTGAGCGCCTGATTGCACGCAAAGACCTGATCACGGCGCTGGAGCAGGGCCGCACCCGGCTGGGTCTGCGCCTGAAGGTTTCCCATGCGCAACGCGATGCGCTGGTCGACGATGCGCGCGCTGACATGCTCGATGCCGTGCTCTGCCTGATGCAGGCGGCTTGGGCGCAAACGCGCCATGACGCGGGCGATGCGCTGTACGGCTTGCCGCACGACCTGGATCCGCTGGAAGGCTGGATCGTCAGCGCCTGAACACTTTCTGATGCGGCGCACATTATTCATTTTCGGTTTGCTGCTGCCCGTCTGGGCGCTGGCCGGGGTCTGGAGCGGCTGGGTGAACCATGTGTCGGACGGCGACACGCTGTGGATCAAGCCGGTGGAGGGTGCAGCCCCAAGAAAAGTTCGCCTGCTTGGGCTGGATGCGCCCGAGCTTTGCCAGCCCGGGGGCGAGGCGGCGCGCGAGGCATTGCGGCAATTGGTGGTGGGCAGGCCGGTCCAGGTCAAGTCGAATTTTCAGGACGCCTATGGCCGCGACATGGCCCGTCTGCGTGTTGCTGACATTGATGTGGGAGCCACTTTGGTCAGTGCCGGCCATGCCTGGTCGAGCCGCTGGCACGACAACAAGGGCCCTTATGCGGCGCAGGAAGCGTCCGCACGCGCGGCCAGGCTGGGGGTGTTCTCAGACCCGGCGGCCGAACTGCCGCGTGATTTCAGGCAGCGCCACGGCCCTTGCCAGCCCGCGCGCTGAAGGCTCAGGCTTGGATTGGTGGCTTCGGGCTGCCGCACACCGGACAGTCCGCGTGGCGGCTGATGCGAACTTCGGTGAATTCCATCGCGCGAGCATCGAGCATCAACAGGCGGCCGCTCAGGGAACGACCGGCGCCGCTGATCAGCTTGAGCGCCTCGGCGGCCTGCAGGGTGCCGATGATGCCTACCAGCGGGGCAAACACGCCCATGGTGGCGCAGCGGGTTTCTTCAAAGGTCTCTGCTGGCGGGAACACACAGGCGTAGCAGGGCGACAAGGCGTCGCGTGCGTCATACACGCTGATCTGGCCGTCAAAGCGGATCGCCGCGCCCGAGACCAGCGGTTTTTGCTGCGCCACGCAAGCCGCGTTGATGGCGTGGCGGGTGGCAAAGTTGTCGCAGCAATCCAGCACCACATCGGCCTGCGCCACCAGCTGCTCGAGCAGCACGGCATCGGCGCGTTGCTGGATCGGCGTCACCCTGACCTGCGGGTTGAGCTGGGCAATGGCGGCCTGGATGGAAAGCACCTTGGGGCTGCCGACCCGGGGCATCGTGTGCGCCACCTGGCGCTGAAGGTTGGTGATGTCTACCGTGTCGTGATCGACCACGGTGATGTGGCCGACCCCGGCCGAGCCCAGATACAGCGCCACCGGCGAGCCCAGGCCACCGGCGCCGATGATGAGCACCTGTGCCGCCAGGATGCGCTCCTGACCTTCCACGCCGATTTCGTTGAGCAGGATATGGCGTGAGTAGCGCAGCAGGTCGTCGTCGGTCATGCCGATCTTCAGTTGTCTTTGGTTTCTTCTGGCCGCTCGACCAGGGTTTTGCTGACCAACACCGGCAGACCCTTGAGCTGGTTCAGTGCTTGTGCAAGGGGAAAGTCCTTGTCCGAACCATATTCAGGCAGGCGCCGCTCGGACGCCGGTTTTTTCATTTCCTCTTCCAGCTTGATGCGGGCTTTTTCTCGTTCTGCCTCGCGTGCCGCATCCTTGATCTCATCGCCCTGGCCGCTCGTAAGGTGCTTTTCCAGATCGGCCTCACGCGTTCGCAGCGCGGCAAACAGGTTGCCATCGGCCGACTCGTCGACCATCACGTCAGGCACGATGCCCTTGGCCTGGATCGACTTGCCACTTGGCGTGTAGTAGCGGCTGGTGGTGAGTTTGAGCGCTGCCGTGGGGCAGTTGTCCATACGGAAAGCCGAGTCCAGGCAGACGGCGGTTTGCACCGAGCCCTTGCCAAAGGTCTGGCTGCCGAGCAGCTTGGCGCGCTGGTGGTCCTGCAGGGCGCCGGCCACGATCTCGCTGGCCGAGGCAGAGCCCTCGTTGACCAGAACCACCAGTGGCACAGTCTTCAAGGCACCGCGGGTGACTTCTTCGAGGCGTTTCAGCGGGTCCGGGCCGCTGCGTCGCTGGTAATAGCGCGGCGCGGCCTTGTAGGTGAACTTGCTGTCGGCGAGTTGCCCGTTGGCCGACACCACGGTCACGTTTTCTGGCAGGAACGCGGCCGAAATGGCCACCGCCGCATCCAGGTAACCGCCCGGGTCGTTGCGCAAATCAAGCACCAGACCCTTGAGCTGGGGGTCCTGTTTGTAAAGCTCTTCGACCTTGCGCGCAAAGTCCGCCACGGTGCGTTCCTGGAACTGGCTGATGCGTACCCAGGCGTAGCCGGGCTCGATCATTTTGGCCTTGACACTCTGGGTCTTGATTTCCGCGCGCGTGATGGTGACCGAGAACGTGCGGTTTTCGTCCTTGCGCAAGATGCTCAGCACCACCTTGGTGTCGGGTTCACCGCGCATGCGCTTGACGCCTTCGTTGAGCGACATGCCCTTGACGGGCGTGTCGTCGATCTTGACGATCAGGTCACCCGGCTTGAGCCCGGCGCGGTCCGCCGGCGAGCCTTCAATCGGCGAGACCACCTTGATGAGCCCCTCTTCCTGCGAAATCTCGATGCCGACGCCGACAAACTTGCCGGTGGTTCCCTCGTTGAAATCTTTCAGCGCTTTCTTGTCCAGATAGACCGAATGCGGGTCCAGCCCGGCCACCATGCCGGCGATGGCATCGGTGATCAGTTTTTTTTCGTCCACCGGTTCGACGTAATTCGTCTTGATCATGCCGAAAACCGCCGCCAGTTGCTGCAATTCCTCCAGCGGCAAAGGTGCCAGTGCACCCCGCGCCACGGTTTGCAAGGACACGGTGGTCAGCGCGCCGGCAACCACGCCGACCGAGATCCAGCCTGCAACTTTTAATTTATGACCCATTGTGTTTCCAGATCCTGTGAGCGGTGAAGTCAAGCCCGGTTGGAGCGGTTTGCTCCGCACCGTGTTCCACTGCTGACGCAAAAATTTAATGTTTCCCCTGTGCTGCCACTGCGGCGGCGGCCCTGGCTGCGGCCTCGGCGTCACCCAGATAGTAGTGGCGAATCGGTTTGAGTTCGTCGTCGAGCTCATAAACCAGCGGAATGCCATTGGGAATATTCAGGCCCACGATGTCATCGTCGGAGATGTTGTCAAGGTATTTGACCAGCGCCCGGATCGAATTGCCGTGCGCTGCGATCACCACCCTTTTGCCAAGCCTGATGGCTGGCGCCAGCGCTTCGTTCCAGAATGGCATGACGCGTGCCACGGTGTCTTTCAGGCATTCGGTGAGCGGAATTTGCTCTGGTTTGAGCTTGGCGTAGCGCACATCGCCTCGCTCGCACCGTGGGTCGCTGGGCTCCAGCGCCGGCGGCGGTGTGTCGTAGCTGCGCCGCCAGATCAGCACCTGCGCGTCGCCGTACTGCCTGGCAGTTTCGGCCTTGTTCAGGCCCTGCAAGGCGCCGTAATGACGTTCATTGAGGCGCCAGCTGTTCACCACCGGCAGCCAGGTGCGGTCCATTTCGTCGAGCACATGCCACAGCGTGCGGGTGGCGCGTTTGAGCACGCTGGTGTAGGCGACGTCAAAGTCATAACCCTCGGCCTTGAGCAGACGTCCGGCGAAGATGGCCTGTTCCAGTCCCGTGGGCGTCAGGTCAACGTCGGTCCAGCCGGTAAAGCGGTTTTCCAGGTTCCAGGTGGATTCACCGTGACGAATCAGGACAAGTTTGTGCATGGTCAGAAAAAGGAATAAATGCTGGCATCGGGGCAACGTCGTTGCATCATTCTAAAATGCCAAGCTTTATATTCGCACCGCTACCAGGAAATTACCCGTGAAATTTATTCTTGACAACTGGATGTTGATTGCCGTTGCCCTGTCGGCTGGCACCATGCTGATGATGCCCATGATCAGGGGGGCCGGCCAGGGTGCCTTGACCCCGCAGGGCGCGGTGCAACTGATCAATCGCGAAAAAGCGGTGGTGATCGATATTTGCGAGCCCAACGAATTTGCCGCAGGCCATGTGATCGGCGCCAGGAACATCCCGATGGGGCAACTCGAGAGCAAACTGCCAGCCATGGTCAAAAACAAGACCTCTGCGCTGATTCTGGTGTGCCAGTCGGGAGCGCGCAGCAGTCGGGCCCTGGGCATTGCCAAAAAGCTGGGCTTCGAGAACGTGCAGTCGATGGCCGGTGGAATGGGCGCCTGGCGCTCGGCCAATTTGCCGATAGAAAAAGCCTGAACGAAGGAGGCCCAGATGCAAGCAGTCAAGATGTACACCACCGCCGTTTGCCCCTTTTGCATTCGCGCCAAGCAACTCCTTAAAGCCCGAGGTGTTGAAACCATTGAAGAAATTCGCATAGACCAGCAGCCCGCTGAGCGCGCGCAGATGATGGCTATCACGGGGCGGCGTACCGTGCCGCAAATCTTCATAGGCAGCACCCATGTCGGCGGCTGCGATGATCTGGTGGCATTGGACGCACAGGGCGGTTTGTTGCCCTTGTTGCAGGCCGCCTGAGATAATCCGGCAATCATTTTGTCCGTGCCACCCCGGTGCGGGCGCATTCGTTTTTTCACTGAAAGACCCCCATGGCTGAAACCCAAGACCCCATTTTTCAAATCCAGCGCGTCTATCTCAAAGAGGCTTCGCTGGAGCAACCCAATTCACCCGCCATCCTGCTGGAAAAAGAACAGCCCACGGTGGACATCCAGCTCGGTGTCAATGCCGCGCCCGTGGGTGAGGGCGTTTTCGAAGTGATGGTCACGGCTACGGTGCAGACCAAAATCAAGGACAAAACCGTGTTTCTGGCCGAGGCCACCCAAGCCGGCATTTTCGAGATTCGCCATCTGCCGCAAGAGCAGATGGGCCCGGTCCTGGGCATTGCCTGCCCGCAGATTGTTTACCCCTACCTGCGTGGCAATGTGGCCGACCTGATTCAACGTGGCGGCTTCCCGCCAGTACACCTGTCTGAAATCAACTTCCAGGCCATGTACGAGCAGCAGCATGCCGCGCAGGCAGAGCAAGCCCAGGCCGCACCAGCGCAATAATTCCAGTTTCTGCACTGCGCCCGAGGTGCTGAGCAAAGATTGAATGGTGATGAACATCATTGTTCTGGGGGCAGGGGCCTGGGGTACGGCACTGGCTGCCAGCGCCAGCCAGCATCCAGCTGGTCATGCCGTGACGCTATGGGCGCGCGATGCATCGCAAACGGCTGCAATGCAGGCTCGGCACGAAAACGCGCGCTATCTGCCGGGTGTGCCTTTGCCGCCAGCCCTGGCTTACAGCGCTGAACCACTGGCCGGGCTCCTTGCCCAGGCTGGCGCGGCAGATCTGGTGGTGGTGGCCACGCCGATGGCGGGCTTGCGGCCCATGCTGACCGTGTTGTCCTCTTGCCGGGCGCCGGTGGCCTGGGTCTGCAAAGGCTTCGAGGCGCCACTGGCCGGTGAAATCGGAATGCTGGCCCATGAGGTGCAAGCCCAGGTGGCGCCTGAGCTGGCAGCCGGTGTCCTCAGTGGCCCGAGCTTTGCGCTCGAAGTGGCGCGCGGCCAGCCAACCGCCCTGGTGGCCGCCAGCGCGCATGAATCGGTGCGCCAGGCCCTTGTGGCTGCGTTTCACGGCCCCAACCTGCGGGTTTATGCCAATGACGACATCATCGGGGTCGAAGTCGGTGGTGCCGTCAAGAACGTGCTGGCCATTGCCACGGGACTTTGCGACGGGCTCGGCCTGGGGCTGAACGCCCGTGCTGCCCTGATCACGCGCGGGCTGGCCGAGATGACCCGACTCGGGCTGGCGCTGGGTGCCAACGCCACCACCTTCATGGGCTTGAGTGGCCTGGGCGACCTGGTGCTGACGGCCACTGGAGACCTGTCGCGCAACCGTCAGGTCGGACTGGCGCTGGCGCAGGGACACAGCCTGCCACAAGCCATTGCCGCGCTGGGCCATGTGGCCGAGGGCGTTTACAGCGCCCGCACGGTGGTGCAGCGCGCGGCCCATCTTGCTGTGGACATGCCGATTGCGCAAGCGGTGGTGGCCTTGCTGGACGGCCGCTTGACAGCGCCGCAAGCCGTGGCCGCCCTGATGGGGCGCGAGCCAACTGTGGAAAAGATTGGCGCGACATCCTGAATGTGATTCTTCAAACCATGGATGCTTTGACATGACTGCTCATTCTGATTTCTCCGCTGCCGTCGTGGCGGCGCTGGCCCAGGCCGATGTGACCCGCGCCTTGCAGGAAGATGTGGGCGGCGGCGACCTGACCGCCGGCCTGGTAGACCCCGGATTGCGCGGCCGAGCCCGCGTGGTGGCCCGTGAGAGCGCCGTGATTTGCGGACAGCCCTGGGCCGAGGCCGCCCTGCGCCAGCTCGACCCCGGGGTGGATTTGACCTGGCTCGTTCCTGAAGGACATCGCTGCAAAGCCGATCAGGTGGTGCTGGAAATTCATGGCCAGGCCAGGGCGATGCTGACGTCCGAGCGCACGGCACTGAATTTTTTGCAATTGCTCAGCGCCGTGGCCAGCAAAACCAGCGACTATGTGCAGGCCATCTGCGATGTGCCAGGCTCGCACGCCCGCATTGTGGACACCCGCAAGACGCTGCCTGGTCTGCGCATGGCGCAGAAATACGCGGTTCACATCGGTGGTGGCGTCAACCATCGGCTGGGCCTGTACGATGCCGTGCTGATCAAGGAAAACCACATTGCCGCTGCCGGGGGCGTGACCGCGGTGCTGAGGCAAGCGGCGCTGGTGGCGCCGCAGGCCCGTTTTATCGAGATCGAGGTTGAAACCCTGGCGCAACTCCAGGAGGCCCTGCAGGCCGGTGTCGGCATGGTGCTGCTGGACAACATGGGCTTGTCGCAGTTGCACGAGGCGGTGGCAATCAATGCCGGGCGCGCCATTCTGGAAGTGTCGGGCGGGGTCAATCTGTCGTCGGTGCGGGCGATTGCCTCCACCGGCGTGGACCGCATTTCGATTGGCACCTTGACCAAAGACATCAAGGCGGTTGATTTTTCGATGCGTTTTGCCACGGATACGCTATAAACACCCAAGGCAGGCGCCCGTTTGCCAAGACAGGAGCAACCATGAACATGGCCATCAAGGAAGTTGACTACGAGCAGCCGCAAGTCGGCGCCAGCGGCTCGGTATGCGCCACCAGGCATGCCTGGGCGCGGGTACCTGAAGAACCCGGCCCGGCAGAACGCCTGGCCCTGAAAGACAAAATCCGCCGGCTGCTCAAGGAAAAGAATGCGATCATGGTGTCGCATTACTATGTGCATCCCGATTTGCAGGACCTGGCCGAGGAAACCGGTGGACTGGTGAGCGACTCTCTGGAAATGGCGCGTTTTGGCCGCGACCACGCAGCGCAAACGCTGGTGGTGTCCGGCGTGCGATTCATGGGCGAAACGGCCAAGATCCTGTCGCCCCACAAGCGCGTGCTGATGCCCGACCTTGACGCTACCTGCTCGCTCGACCTGGGCTGCCCGGTGGACGAATTCTCGGCTTTTTGCGATGCCCATCCTGATCGAACCGTGGTGGTTTACGCCAACACCAGCGCCGCCGTCAAGGCGCGCTCCGACTGGCTGGTCACATCCAGCTGCGCGCTCGATATCGTGCGCGCGCTCAAGGACAAGGGGCACAAGATCCTGTGGGCACCGGACCGGCACCTGGGCGGCTACATCCAGCGTGAAACCGGTGCCGACATGCTGATCTGGAATGGTTCCTGCATCGTGCACAACGAATTCAAGGCCTTTGAATTGCAGGCCATGATCCAGTCCAATCCGGGTGCCAAGGTGCTGGTGCACCCCGAGTCACCCGCCGAGGTGATTGCATTGGCAGATGCGGTAGGCTCGACCTCAGGCATCCTGAAAGCCGCCCACGACATGGACGCCACAACCTTCATCGTGGCCACCGACAGCGGCATGATGCACAAGCTGCGCACGCTCAACCCCGGCAAGGTGTTTCTGGAAGCGCCCACCTCGGGCAACAGCGCCACCTGCAAAAGCTGCGCCCATTGCCCCTGGATGGCCATGAACAGCCTGGCCGGCGTGGCCCATGTGCTGGAAACCGGCGCCAACGAGGTGTTCGTCGACCCTGCGATCATTCCCCGGGCAAGGTTGCCGATCGACCGCATGCTGGCCTTTACGGCGGCGCTCAAGGGTGGCCAGGATGCCGGCAGCATGGTGCCTAACATCGGGGCGGCCTGAGACTGGTGCAACGCTTTTATCGCCGCGATGACGACACCGCAATGCCACCCACGATCAGCACAAAAGCCAGCGCGTGGTACAGGCCCGGCAACTCGCCCAGAAAAATGCTCGACAAAACGGCGGTGAAAAGCGGTGTCAGGTTGACGAAAAAACCGGCCACGGCAGGGCCGGCGCGCGCCACACCGGCACCGTAGGCGCGGTAGGCCAGCAGCGCCGGAAAAATGGCGATGCACAGCAAAGCCAGCATCGTGGTCCAGTGCCAGTCCATCCGCCCCAGCCCCAACGACCATTCGGCACCGGCAAACAGGCCGGACCACACCAGACCAAAAGCAATTTGCGCCAGCAAAAATGCCGACCAGTCACGCTTGATCCCGGGAGGTTCGGTGGTCGGGTGCGCCAGCATCCAGCTGTAATAAGCCCAGGCGGCAGAAGCCAGCAGCATGTAGAGGTCACCCGCCACCAGACTCACCTGCAGCAGCACGTCGAGTTGGCCCCGGCTGAGCACCAGCATCACGCCGCTGATCGACAACAGCGTGCCCAGCCACTGTCTGCCGCTGATGGGCACGCCAAAAAAAATGCGGCCAATCAGCAGCATCCAGACCGGCACGCTGGCGCCCACCAGTGTGACGTTGATGGGGGTGGTGGTGTTGAGCGACAGATACAGCAGCGCGTTGTAGCCACCAATGCTGAGCAGCGACAGCCCCGTAAAGCGCTGCCAACTGGGCCACAGGGCGCTGCCTCGGCGCAGCACCGGGGCGGCCAGCGGCAGCAGCAAGACAAAGGCAATCGCCCAGCGCAACAGGTTGAGTGTCATGGGGGAAATCAGCGGCGCAACCAACCGGCCCACCACGGCGTTGCCAGCCCAGAAAATGGGTGGCAGGGTCAACAGGAATATGGTGCTTGGACTGAGTTTTGCGTGCATGGGTCAAGACTGTAACAAGGCGCTGGCGCCGACGTGATGCCCTCGCGACAGCGTGCGTTGCCAAATCATGGCAATATCTTCCCGGATCAACTTTTTCAGGACTTTGGACATGACCACGACTGCATCGCGCGCCATTCGTATTGAGCAACATGGCGGACCCGAACAACTCAAACTGGTGACCGTGATGGTGGGCGACCCCGGGCCTGGCGAGATTCGCCTACGCCACCATGCGGTGGGCTTGAACTTTATTGACGTCTATCAGCGCAGCGGCCTGTACCCCATGACGCTGCCGCAACAACTCGGCATGGAAGCTGCTGGCGTGGTGGAGGCGGTGGGCGAGGGCGTGACACACCTGCGGGTGGGCGACCGTGCCGCGTATGCCAGCCAGCCGCCCGGCAGTTATTGCGAATGGCGTGTGATGCCTGCCAAATGTGTCTGCAAGCTGCCCGATGCCATCAGCTTCGAGACCGGCGCCGCCATGATGCTCAAGGGGCTTACCGCCCAGTACCTGCTCAAAAAGACCCAGCCCCAGGGTGGTTTGCAGCCGGGTGACTTTGTGCTGTTTCATGCGGCCGCGGGCGGTGTCGGCCTGATCGCCTGCCAGTGGGCCAGGGCCATGGGCCTGCAGTTGATCGGCACGGCGGGTTCGGACGCCAAATGCGCGCTCGCCAAAGCCAATGGCGCGGCCTATGTCATCAACTACAGCACCGAGGACTTTTTGGCCCGTGTCAAGGACATCACCAAAGGCAGAGGCGTCAAGGTGGTCTATGACTCGGTGGGCAAGGACACCTGGGACAAGTCGCTGGATTGCCTGGCGCCTTTTGGCCTGATGGCCAGCTTTGGCAATGCCTCGGGTCCGGTGGCGCCGTTTGCGCCCGGTATCCTGGGTCCCAAAGGTTCACTTTATGTGACGCGGCAAACCCTGTTCAGCCACATTGCCAGCCGCGAGAGCACCCAGGCCATGGCCGACGACCTGTTCAACGCCGTGACCAGCGGTCAGGTGCGGATCCACATCGACCAACGCTACAGGCTCGAAGACGTGCAGCAGGCGCACCGCGATCTGGAAGCGCGCAAGACCACCGGCTGCAGCATTCTGACTTTGTAAGGCCTGGTGTCAGCGCGCGCGCCGCACCCGCAGCAGTTCATCCAGAATCAGGCAGGCGGCGCCCACCGTGATGGCGCTGTCGGCCACGTTGAAGGCCGGAAAGTGCCAGCCGCGCCAGTGAAAGTCCAGAAAGTCAATCACATGACCGTACAGCACGCGGTCGATCACATTGCCGATGGCGCCGCCCAGAATGCTGGCGATGGCAAAGGCAAACAGTTTCTGCCTTGCATGGGTTTTGAGCAGCCACACCATCAACAAGGCGGCACTGATGCCGATGGCGGTGAACAGCCAGCGCTGCCAGCCACCGGCGCTGGCCAGAAAAGAAAACGCCGCGCCGCTGTTATGTACCCGCACGATGTTGAAAAAGGCGGTGACCGTGGTGCTGTCGCCCAACTGGTAATTGCCCATGATCAGCAATTTGGTGAACTGGTCGGCCATCAACAGCAGCATGGACCAGCCCAGCCAGGCCAGCAGGCTGGCGCCGGCGGCCTTGGTGCGGCTGAGTGTTTGACGCGCCATCAGGCCACCGTGCGGGTTTCGCCGGTGCCATACAGGTTGCTGGTGCAGCGGCCGCACAGGGTGGGATGCGCCACGTCGGCGCCGATGTCGTCACGATAATGCCAGCAGCGCTCGCATTTCACACCGGTCGACGGGCTGACTTCGATCTTCAGGGTGCCACCCGCGCGCAGTTCCATGGCCGAAGTGATGAAGACGAATTTCAGGTCCGGCCCCAGGCTGGCCAGCAGGTTGTGGTCTTCGGGGCCGACACTCAAAATGACATTGGCTTGCAGTGATGAACCCAGTTTGCCATCGGCGCGCAGGACTTCAATCTCCTTGTTGACAGCGTCGCGAAGCTCGCGGATACGCCCCCACTTGGCCAGCAATGCGGCATCGACGTCAGCCAGCGTCAGGTAGGTGTCCATGAAGATCGACGCGCGCGTGGCACTTGGCGTTTTACCTGCTGCGCCCAGGACGGCCCAGGCTTCCTCGGCGGTGAAGCTCAGGAAAGGCGCCATCCAGCGCAACATGGCTTGCGTGATCTGCCACAGCGCGGTTTGCGCGCTGCGCCGCGCCAGCGATTTGGGTGCGGTGGTGTAAAGGCGGTCTTTCAGTATGTCGAGGTAGAACGAGCCCAGGTCTTCGCTGCAATAGATCTGCAGCTTGGCCACCACCGGGTGGAATTCATAAACCTCAAAATGCGCCAGCACGTCGGCTTGCAGCTGAGCCGCGCGGCTCAGTGCGAAGCGGTCGATTTCGAGCATCCGTTCCAGGGGCACGGCATCCTGTGCCGGGTCGAAGTCGCTGACGTTGGCGAGCAAAAATTTCAGCGTGTTGCGGATGCGCCGGTAAATGTCGACCACGCGCGCCAGAATCTTGTCGTCACCGGCAATGTCGCCCGAGTAGTCGCTGGCCGCGACCCACAGGCGGATGATCTCCGCGCCCAACTTTTTGCTGGTTTCCTGAGGGTCGACCCCGTTGCCGGCGCTCTTGCTCATCTTGTGGCCCTTGCTGTCCACCGTGAAGCCGTGCGTCAGGATGCCTTTGTAGGGCGCACGGCCGTACATGGCGCAGGCTGTCAGCAAACTGGAGTGGAACCAGCCGCGGTGCTGGTCGTGGCCTTCCAGGTACAGGTCGGCTTCCGGGCCACTTGGGTGGCCACTGCCGGGATGCGAGCCCTTGAGCACGGTGGTGTGCGTGGTGCCAGAGTCGAACCAGACCTCCAGAATGTCGCTGCTCTTGGTGTAGTGGGGTGCATCTGAGGCGCAGCCTACTTTGCCCAGGATTTCTTCGGCGCTGGCCTTGCTCCAGGCCTCAATGCCGCCGGCTTCGACCATCCCGGCAGCGAGGTCGAGAATTTCCATGGTCCTGGGATGCAATTCGCCGCTGTCCTTGTGCAAAAAGAAGGGCAGAGGCACGCCCCAGCTGCGCTGGCGGCTGATGCACCAGTCGGGCCGCCCGGCGATCATGTCGCGCAGTCGAATCTTGCCGTTTTCAGGGTAAAACGCGGTGTCTTCAATCGCTTCCAGTGCGATCTGGCGCAGCGATTTGGGCGCCTTGTCTTTGGTGAAGATGCCTTCGCCCTCGTCCATGCGTATGAACCATTGGGCGGCGGCGCGGTAAATCACCGGTGTTTTGTGACGCCAGCAATGGGGGTAGCTGTGCACGATGTCGGTGGTGCAAAACAGGCGGCCTGCCTCGCGCAGGGTGTCGATGATGACCGGGCAGGCTTTCCAGATGTGCTGGCCGCCAAAAAGCGGAAAGTCGGCGGCATAAGTGCCGTAGCCCTGCACCGGGTTCAGGATGTTGTCGTAGGCCATGCCGTGGGCGATGCAGCTGTTGAAGTCTTCCACACCATAGGCGGGCGCCGAGTGCACGATGCCGGTGCCATCGGTGGCGCTGACGTAATCAGCCAGATACACCGGGCTCAGGCGGTCGTAACCGGCATTCACATGGGCCAGCGGGTGCTTGAAGCTGATGCCGCCCAGCGCCTTGCCGTTGGCCGTGGCCAGCACGGTGCCGGTCAGGCCAAAGCGATCCAGACAGGCGTTCACCAAATCTTGCGCCAAGACCAGCAGGCCGCGCTCGGTATTGACCAGCGCGTAGGTCAGCTCGGGGTGCGCGTTGAGCGCCTGATTGGCCGGAATGGTCCAGGCGGTGGTGGTCCAGATCACCGCGAACGCGTCTTTTGCCAGTGCTTCCAGGCCAAAGGCATTGGCCAGTCTGGCGGGTTCGGCGCACAAAAAACCGACGTCCAGGGTTTGCGATTTCTTGTCGGCGTATTCGATTTCAAACTCGGCCAGTGACGAGCCGCAGTCAAAACACCAGTAAACGGGTTTCAGCCCGCGGTACACAAAGCCGCGCTCGATCACGCGTTTGAAGGCACGGATTTCATCAGCCTCGTTCTTGAAATCCATCGTGCGGTAGGGGTGGTCCCAGTCACCCAGCACACCCAGGCGCTTGAAGTCCACGCGCTGCAGGTCGATTTGCTCGGTGGCGTAGGCGCGGCTTTTCGCCTGCATGTCGTCACGCGCCAGTTTGCGGCCGAACTTTTTCTCGATGGCGTTCTCGATCGGCAGGCCGTGGCAGTCCCAGCCGGGGATGTAGGCCGCGTCCAGCCCCTTGAGCTGGCGCGCCTTGACGATCATGTCTTTCAGGATCTTGTTGACCGCGTGGCCCATGTGAATCTGGCCGTTGGCGTAGGGCGGGCCGTCATGCAGCACAAACTTCGGCGCGCCGCAGCGGGCATTGCGCAGCTTCTGGTAGATGCCTTGCTCGTCCCACTGCTTGACCCATTGCGGCTCGCGCTTGGGCAGGTCGCCGCGCATCGGAAAAGGGGTGTCAGGCAGGTTCAGCGTGCTGCGGTAATCGGCTTTGCCGGCGGCATCGGCGGTTTTGGCGTCTGTGGTCTTAGTGGTCATGGTGGCGCAAGGTGGCAAAGTAGGCACGGGCGTGCTCGCAGTCCTGACGGATGCCAGCGGTCAAAGCGTCCAGGGAGTCGTATTTGAGTTCGTCGTGCAATTTGTGGAGGAGTTCCACGCGCACGATTTTACCGTAGGCACCCTCAAGACCCAGTTCGGCAGGCCAGTCCAGACAATGCGTTTCCAGCAGCACCCGTCCGCCGTTGACATCCCCGGGGTCGAGCGATGGCCGGATGCCCAGATTGGCCACGCCACGCAGCGGCTGGCTGGACAAGCCATACACCAACACGGCAAATATGCCGCTGGCAGCCGGTTTCCAGTGGGCAAAGCGCTGGTTGAGGGTCTTGAAGCCCAGACTGCGCCCAAGCTTTCGGCCATGCACGACGTGACCCGAGATGCGGTAGGGATGGCCCAACTTGCGCGTTGCATCGGCCATGCGTCCCTCCGCCAGGGCTTTGCGAACAGCCGAACTTGAAACCCGCAGGCCATGCACTTCATAGCTGTTCATGCGCGCCACATCAAATCCCTGCCTCATACCGGCTGCGTCGAGCATGTCGTAGTCACCCGTGCGCCTCTGGCCAAAGCGAAAATCGTCGCCGACCAGCACATAGCGGGTACCCAGCCCCTGCAGCAGAACCTGGTCGATGAAGGCCTGCGGCGACAGGTTGGCCAGCCGGGCGTCAAACGGCAGCACCACGATTTGATCGACGCCACACTGGGCCAGATCAAGCAGCTTGTCGCGCAGCGTGCCGACCCGCGCTGGCGCCAGATCGGGGTTGTGGGTTAGGGCCGCAAAAAAGTCGCGCGGGTGCGGCTCGAAGGTGAGCGCGCAACTGGGCACGCCACGCTGCTGTGCTTCGCCCTTGAGCAAGGAGAGCATGGCCTGGTGACCCCGGTGCACGCCATCAAAATTGCCAATCGTCAGGGCGCAGGCGGGGGCAATGTCCGGGTGCTTGAAGCCGCGGAAAATCTTCATGATTTGTTATTGCTTTGATAGCGTTATCCGCATATTTTCAAAGCGCTTGAAGTCAATTTGACACATAAAGGGAGTATATTGTGACCTGTCGGTACGCAGGGCGCGTGATGCTGGCATCATTCGTGCTGCATGGTTTTGTTCAGATGGCGTACTTTTCAGGAGTCGTGTTTTGAAGGTCTTGAAGCTGTCAGCCCAGGGCTTGCCCCAATCGTGGATTTCGCTCGAACAGGCGGTGATTCATTACGCCGCTGAAGAGGTGCGCTGGGAAATGGGCCGGCAGGTGGCGGTATTTCATGGCGGCCACAACGCCATCACCGGCCGCCAATCCATCATCACCGTGTCGAGCATCATCGGTACCAGGGGGGTTCCCGGCATCAACCCGTTCGAGATCAAGCCCGGATTGACCAACAGCAAACTGTTTACCCGCGACCGCAACCTGTGTGCCTACTGTGGCGAGCAGTTCGATGAGCACGATTTGACGCGCGAGCACATCATTCCCTTCGCGCAAAACGGCATCGACAGCTGGATGAACGTGGTCACGGCGTGCCGCCCGTGCAACCACCGCAAAAGCCACCGCACACCCGAGCAGGCACACATGCCGCTGCTCTACACGCCTTATGTGCCCAGCCTGTGGGAAGACTTTATTTTGCGCAACCGCCGCATCCTTTCAGACCAGATGGAATTTTTGCTGGCGCACGTGCCCAGGTCGTCACGCCTGGTGGCCTGATACCCTTGACTGGCTTGCCTGTGATCGAGCGGTGTTTTGCATGACAGACTGCAGTCTGTCCAACCCGGCGCGAGCCGAACCTGGGGAGTAAAAAAATGAAAAACAGCCAATTTGCCTTGCGCCACACGCCCCTGTGTGTGCTGCTCGGCAGCATCTGGGCGACGGCCGCCGGGTCGGTCACTGCGGCCACTGTCGCGCAAGCGCCTGCACTGACAGCCAATGCGTCCGCGCAACCCGCGCTCATGAACGCCACACACTGGCCTTCAGGCCGGGACCCTGCGCCATATCTGGTGAGCGAAAAATTCGACGGCGTTCGTGCCTTCTGGGATGGCCAGAGCCTGCGTTTTCGCAGCGGTATGCTGATTGCGGCACCCGACTGGTTCATTGCCGCACTGCCCAAGACACCGCTGGACGGCGAGTTGTGGCTGGGTCGAGGCCGCTTTGACGAACTCTCGGGCACGGTGCGAAAAAAGCAGCCTGTCGATGCCGAATGGCGCGCCATTCACTACATGATTTTTGACTTGCCAGGTGCCGACGGTTCATTTGCAGAGCGCGCCCGGCGCATCACCGCCTTGCTGGATCAGGTAAACCAGCCCTGGCTGGTGGCCGTGGCGCAGCGCCAGGTGCCTGACGCAGCCACCTTGCAGACCGAGCTGGATCAGACCGTGAGGCAGGGGGGCGAAGGACTGGTGCTGCACCGCGCCAACGCGCTGTGGTCGCCAGGACGCAGCGACGCCCTGCTCAAACTCAAACCCATGCCCGATGAAGAGGCGCGGGTGCTGGCACATTTGCCGGGCAAGGGCAAGCACGCCGGACGCATGGGCGCCTTGCTGCTGGTCCTGCCTGATGGCCAGCAATTTGCCCTGGGTACAGGTTTTACCGATGCCCAGCGCGAGAATCCGCCCCCGGTGGGCGCCATCGTCACTTACCGTTACCGTGACCGCACGCCCAGCGGCCTGCCCCGCTTTGCCTCATTCCTGCGGGTGCAGCCACAATAGCCAAATGAACAAAGCATTCACCAAAGAAGCCGACAACGATGACGACGACGCGATGCGTCTGCCGCCCTTGCCTGCAGGCGGCAAAAACTACATCACGCCGCAAGGCTTTGCCATGCTGAAAGCCGAATTGAAGGCCCTGGTGGAGGTTGAACGCCCCAGAATGGTGGAATTGGTGCATTGGGCTGCCAGCAATGGTGACCGGTCTGAGAACGGCGATTACCTCTATGGCAAAAAGCGCCTGCGCGAGATAGACCGGCGCATCCGTTTCTTGATCAAGCGCCTTGAAATTGCCGAGGTCACCGATCCGTCACTGCACTTTGGCAAAACGCAGATTTTTTTTGGTGCCACCGTCACTTATGCCGATGCCCGGGGAGAACAGCGCACGGTCAAAATCATCGGCATCGACGAAGCCAACAGCGCCCGGGGCGAAGTCAGCTGGGTCTCACCGATTGCGCGCACGCTGCTCAAGGCCGAGGAGGGCGATAGGCTCAAGCTGGTCATGCCGGGCCGGGTGGAAGACATCGAAGTGATTCGGGTGAGCTACCCGAGCATCACCCCAGACGGGTAGTTGCACCCCCAAAGCGTTTCATCGCTTGGCATGATTCATGCAAAATCCAGACAATATCGAGCGAGACAGTTGTGAAATGCACAAAAGTGAATCAATATCACGCTTCACGGGACATGCCCATATATGCTCCAGGTTTTTCAGGAAATTGATCATGATCATTCGTACCCTCCTCGCGGCCACCATTTCCGCCGTGGCGCTGCTCGCCGTGTCGGGCTGCGCCGTGACGCGTGATCAGCAAACCGTGGGCGCTTATATCGACGACGCCACCATCACAACCCAGATCAAGGCTCGTTTCCTCGAGAACAAGGACGTTGCAGCCACCAGCATCAGCGTCGAAACACTCAACGGCGTTGTGTTGTTGTCGGGTTTTGCCAAGAACACCACCGAAAAAGTCACCGCCGACAGCCTTGCACGCAGGGTCAACGGTGTCAGGACCGTCAGGAACGAGATCGTCGTCCAGCCTTGAACGCTGGCAGGACAAGGGGCAAATCACGCTTGAAACCTCTGCTTTCATCCTGTTGCGCCTGTGGCATCACGTGCTGGTCGCC
>JBBINL010000014.1:0-28930 GCA_037443905.1 Burkholderiales bacterium
TTTTCAGCTCGCCGACCGATTTGGCCTCGCCGCCCGAAGTCCACCAGTGCAGCACTTCGACTTCGCCAGCCAGCACGGTTGAGCCAGCCACCACCAATGCCACGGCCGTGGCCAATTTGGAAAGTTTGATCATGTGATCTCCTGTATGTCAGCCCCGGCTGCGCTTGCTGGCAGCCAGATGCGGGTTGATTCACGCAGACACCGTGTTGCGCGAATTAATTAATTGTTAATTAATTCGGCGCCCAATACAAGTGGGTATAAACCCTCGGATCAGCACAAAGCACGCCACTGCATCAAACCACCAGCGCCAAAGCGCCAAAATCGCCAACCCGTTCTCCCAGCCCGGCACTGACAATGTCACAGCCATCGGTCAAAGCCGGCAATTTGCCGTGGACCACGGCGCGCAATCTGGGCAGCAGGTAATCGCGGTGATGCCAATAGACGCTACCGCCGATGCTGATGCGTTGCAGGTCGAGCGTGGCAATCAGGTTGTAGAGCATGCGCCCCATGATCCGGCACAAATCATCGATCAGTCCGATGGCTTTGGCATCTCCGGCATAAGCCGCCTGGAAGAGCGAGGCGGCATCCGGATAACCCTGTGGCTGAAAGCGCCGGGCAATGGCGTTGCCGGCCACCAGCCCTTCAACATCCCCCACATTGCCACAGCCACACAGCGCATCGTTGTTGTCGCTCACAAACAGGTGACCGGCATGGCCGGCGTTGCCGTTTTTGCCGCGCAACACATGGCCGTCCACGCACAGGCCGGTGCCTATGCCGGTGCTCCACGTCACATAGGCGCAGTTCGCCAGCGGCACACCATCGATCTGGAGTGCGCCCCAGCGGCGCTCGGCCTCCAGCGCGCCAATGCCGTCGTTTTCGACCCGCACCTGGGCAAAGGCGGCGCGCAAGGGCGCTTCGAGCAGGGCGGTCTGCCAGTCGTTGGGCAGGCCGCGCGCCTTGCCTGCCAGGCCGCCGCAGATGTTGGGCGCAGCCAGTTCGACCAGCCCATGGTTCAACACGAACGGGCCGCAGGACGACACGCCCACGCTGGCAATTTCAGAGACATCAACGCCAGCCAGCGCACTGCTCTGGCCAATCAGCCGGATGATCTGCTGCGCCAGGGCATCATTGCGTCCGCTGGTGGCGGTGGGCTCGGTGAGCTTGCCGCGGCTGCCCTGCGCATCCACCATATTGACAGCCACCTTGGTGCCGCCAATATCTACGCAGGCCACCGGCTTTCTGCCCGGGGGCAGGCAATAATCATCTGTCAGGGAAGCTGTATGCATTGGGTCATTTCAATCATGGAGTTTGTTCAGTTGCGGCCGTAATCATCGCCCAGACGCACGATATCGTCCTCGCCCAGGTAAGCGCCAAACTGTACTTCAATAATTTCCAGCGGTTCTTGAGTGACGTTGCTGAGCCGGTGCACCTGGCCCAGTGCGATGTCGCAGTGCTGGCCCAACGAGATGTCAAACGTGTCCTGGCCCAGGGTGACGCGGGCCGTGCCCCGCACCACCACCCAGTGCTCCGCGCGCTGGTGGTGTTTTTGCAGGCTGATGCGCTGACCTGGCAGCACACCGATGCGCTTGATCTTGTGGCTGTCCGCCTCGGACACGGTTTCATACCAGCCCCAGGGGCGCAGCGTGCGCTGGTTGCGTTCGACGAAAGGCGTGGTGGATGGCATGGACAAGGCGGCAAAAGATCAGGCCGCAATGCTAAACCCTGCCGTGACCGGCAGTTACTGCATCATTACCAAACGGCCAGCAAGTCATGCGCCATGCGTGCAACACCACACTGGCGGTTCAGGCCGCTTTGCAGGACAGGCAACAAGACGGCGTTGATTGGGCCGCGCAGCCGACGTCAAGCCCGCGGCAGATGCTGTCGGGTCCAGCGCACGATGTCGGACGCGCCCATGGCGCCGGCCTGGCGCGCCACCTCACGACCGCCGACAAACAAAGCCAGCGTGGGAATGCTGCGGATATTGAAACGCGCGCCCAGGTTGGGCTCGGCCTCGGTGTCCACCTTGGCCAAGCGTACATGGGGTTCCAACTGGGCTGCAGCCTGCTCGAAGGCGGGTGCCATCTGGCGGCAGGGGCCGCACCAGGGCGCCCAGAAATCGACCAGCACCGGTAGCTGGTTGCGCTGGATGTGACGCGTAAAACTGGCTTCGTCGAGCATCACCGGGTGCGCGCTAAAGAGCGGCTGGTGGCAATTGCCACAATCGGGCGCATGGCCCAGATCGGCACGGCTGACGCGGTTGGTGGTGTGGCAATGCGGGCAAACAATGTGCAGGGAGTCGGTCATGGGAATTCCTTTCAAGCTCCCTAAATGCCCGCATTGGTCTTGAATTCAAGCGCCGGACTCAAAGAAATTTGGCAATCGCCGCAGCCACCATGCTCAAAATGAGGGTGGTGGTGAGCGGGATGAAAAACTCCCTGCCAAAAATCCTGAAACGGAAATCACCCGGCAATTTGCCAAAACCCAGGCGTTGCAGCCAGGGCGTGAGGCCGTTGATCAGCACCAAAGCAAGAAAAACAACGATGAGCCAGCGGAACATGCTGTCAGGCCTTGCTTAAAGAGTATGCGTCTTGTCGCCCGACTCGAAGCCGAGCGCCTGCCAGGGTTCGCCTTGGTAAAAACCGATCACCTTGAAGAGTTCGCCCATTTCATGCTCCATGATGAGTTTTTGCGCCATGACACGGGTCGGCAGATCGGCGGCTTCCATCTGCTCGAGCAGGCCGCAGTTCATCAGGAACCGGCCCTGGTTGCAGTAGCCCAGCACGCCCAGTCCGGCTTCATTGCCGGCCAGCGCGATGCCGGTGAAGTCGACGTGGGCGGTGATGTCTTTCTGGCCGACGCGCCTCAGCGGGTCAGCGTCCACCTGATGCGCCTGGTGGCACATGACCGTGCCCATATGTCGCTGCGGGTGGTAGTACTCGGCCGCAGGAAAACCGTAGTCGATCAAGAACATGGCACCGCGCGTGAGTTTGCTGCCCAGGGTGCGCACAAAGGACTCACCCTGGGGGTGGATTTCGGTCAGGTAGTCATGCATCCCGCAGATATCCAGCGGCGGTCGCAGTGTCGTGGGACGGTCGGCCCAGACAAAAGTGGGCGTGCCAGCGGTGTCGATCACGCCCAGCGCCACGCCGCGTTCATGCCAGATGCCGTTGACACGCGCCAGCAACTTCACCGGCATGGCGTCGAGCACCTCGTTGCCCAGCACCACACCCTGTATCTCGCCCGGCAGCGCATCGACCCAGCGCACCTGCCCGGCAAAGGCCGCCAAGGTGGCCTGTTGACGGGCACGCAAGCTGCTGGAAATATCCACGATGGTGTAGCGCGGCAAGGCCTTGCCCTGTGCCTGCACGGCCTGCAAAATCTGCAGCGCCAGCGCGCCCGTGCCGGCGCCAAATTCCCATACCTCCTGCGTGCCGGTCACCTCCAGCGCCTGAGACACCTGTTGCGCCAGCGTCCAGCCAAACAGTGGCGTCATCTCGGGCGCGGTGACAAAGTCGCTGCCGGCCACGCGCGCACCGTCTTGCCCGGTATAGGGCAGGGCGCCAAATTTGCTGCTGTCGTGGGTGTAGTAGCCCAGACCGGGGCTGTACAGGGCCAGGTCCATGAAGAGATCGAAGCCGATCCAGCCACCGGCCTCAAGAATTGTCTGGCCCATGCGGTGCGCGAGCTCGCTCGTTAAACTGTGGGGTGTTGTCATAGTCTGGAATTGTCCCTTAATGTCGGTCCCTGTCACATCATCCCTGTTCCCGGTGCCGGCACAGCGCATCGTGCTGGTCACCGGGGCGGCCAAACGGCTGGGACGCGAGATTGCCTTGACGCTGGCGCGCGCGGGCTGGCGCGTGGCGGTGCACTACCGCGACTCGGTCATGGAAGCGCGTCAAACCGTTGCTGAATGCGCCAAGCTGTCAGGCGCCAGCGCGTCTTTTCGCGCCAACCTGGCCAACGAGACCGCAGTGCGCAACCTGTTGCCCAGGGTGGTGGAAGAACTCGGGCAGGTCGATGCCATCGTCAACAGTGCCTCCACTTTCGAGCACGACAGGCCCGAGACCTTCAGCTTTGCCGCCATGGAAAAGCACATGCGTGCCAACACCGGTGCTGCCATTTTGCTGAGCCAGGCACTGCATGCGCAACTGCGTACCCGCAACGAGGCCACGGGGGCGGTGGTGAATCTGCTCGATCAGAAGCTGTGGAACCCGAATCCTGATTTTGTCAGCTACACGCTGTCCAAGGCCGCGCTGGAATCGGCCAACACCATGCTGGCGCTGGCGCTGGCTCCGCTTGTGCGGGTGGTCGGCGTGGCACCGGGTCTGACGCTGACCAGCCACATGCTCACCCCGGAAAAATTCGAGGCGCTGCACAAATTGTCGCCGCTGGGCCACTCCTCGACCGCTGCGGATGTGGCTGCCACAGTGGCTTTTGCGCTCGAAAACCAGTCCATCACCGGCACTACGCTGCTGGTCGATGGCGGCCAGCACCTGATGAAGTTCGAGCGCGATTTTTCGCTGCTCTGACGCCTGACAGAAACCTAAAAAACACCATGACCACTTTCAACAGTAGCCATGCGCTGGGCCAGCAAACCCTGACGCTCACCGGCCTGCGCTTCGATGCCAACCTGGGCATTCTCGAAACCGAAAAAACCGCGCCGCAACCGATCCTGGTGGATGCCGAACTGAGCCTGGGCTACCAGCCGCTGATGCCCCATGACGACGACATCACCCATGTGCTGGATTACCGCAAGGTGCGCAAGATCATCATCGACGAATGCACTGCGGAGCACGTCAACCTGCTCGAAACCCTGATCGGCAAACTGGCCAACCGGCTGATGCTGTTGCCCAATGTCAAAGGCGTGCGCGTGAAGATCGCCAAACTGGAGATATTTGCCGACTGCGAAGTGGCCATCCGGATGGAAACTGGTCAGTGGTAAAAATAAAAAATATCAAAGCATCACCAAGGCGCGTGGCCGTGGCGACGGCGGAGAAGAAAACCCTGAAAACCGCATCAGGCAGCCCGATGAAAGACCTTGATAACGGTGCGATCGCCCATGCGGCGCAGGCCAGATCAGCCAGTCTGATCTTGACACGCAAGCCCGGGGATTCCATCAAAAGTCCGGTGCCAGCCGTCTGCCCTGAATATTATTTGAAACAACCATGACGACAAGTTGGACGACAACTGAAAACATCGCTTTGCCTGAACCGGAACTGGCTGAGTCGAACCACAACCCCAAAATCGAGCGCGAGATGCACAAACTCGAAAAGCGTCTATGCCGTCTGGTGGGGCAGGCCATCATCGACTTCAACATGATCGAGGAAGGCGACCGCGTCATGGTGTGTGTGAGTGGTGGCAAGGACAGCTACGGGCTGCTCGACATCCTGCTCAAGCTGCAGCGGCGCGCGCCGATCCATTTCGAGATCGTCGCCGTCAACCTTGACCAGAAGCAGCCCGGTTTTCCGGCGCACATCCTGCCCGAGTACCTGGGCAAACTCGGAATCGAATACCACATCGAGACGCAGGACACCTACAGCATCGTCAAGCAGAAAGTGCCCGAGGGCAAGACCATGTGCAGCCTGTGCAGCCGGCTGCGACGCGGCATTCTGTACCGGGTGGCCGATGAGCTCAGGATCACCAAGATTGCGCTGGGTCACCACCGCGACGACATGCTGGCCACCTTTTTTCTCAACATGTTCTTTGGCGGCAAGCTCAAGGGCATGCCCCCCAAGCTGGTGAGCGACGATGGCGGCCACATGGTGATCCGGCCGCTGGCCAACGTGGCCGAAAAAGACCTCGCCAGATGGGCGGCGCACCGCCAGTTTCCGATCATTCCGTGCAGCCTGTGCGGCAGCCAGGAAAACCTGCAGCGCCAGCTTGTTGGCCAGATGCTGCGTGACTGGGAAAAACAATACCCCGGCCGTACCAAGACCATGTTCACGGCCTTGCAAAACGTGGTGCCCTCCCATTTGATGGATATTCATCGCCACGACTTCAAAAACATCAGGATCACCGGAAAACCCGATGTCGACGGCGACAAGGTATTTGACGAGGAAGCCTTTGCGCTGCCCGGTCTGGCGGGTGTGCCAATGGTGCAGGTCTGAAGCGCAGGAGCAGGCATGTCCCGGGTGTTGGATGACAGCAGAGTGAGCGCGGCATTGATCCTGATGGCGCTGCTGCTTTCGGGCTGCGCCAGCACGCGCTTGATCGACACCCGGGTCAGCAGTTTTGCTCCCCAGCTGGTGGCGCCCGGATCGGACTACCAGTTCGAACGGCTGCCTTCGCAGATGGCAGACCCGGTGCGCCAGTCCAGGCTGGAACAACTGGCCGAACGGGCGCTGGGCAAAGTGGGGCTCAAGTGGCAAAATGCCGCCGCCTTGAACGTGCAGGTCAGCGCCTTCGAACGCCAGGAATACGCCGGCTACCCGAGCGGCGTGAACATCGGCTGGGGTCTGGTCTGGGTGTTTGGCCATGGTGCCATCAGTGTGGGTGGCAGCAGCGGCTTCTTCCCCGGACTGGACGCACAAACCAGCTATTGGCGCCAGGTCAGCTTGCTCATACGCAATGCTGCCGCTGCCGTGGTTTTTGAGAGCCATGCCAGCCACGATGGCGTCTGGTCCGACAGCGACGCGGTGCTGGCGGCCATGCTCGATGCCGCGTTGCAAGGTTTTCCGTCCCCGCCGACAGGCATGCGCAGCGTCAACATCGAAATTCCCCGCTGATCAGCCGGGGAACAAGCGGGTGCACTTCATGACGCTGCGGTCTGTCCCTTAAAGTATCCATTCATGCAAGCCACCCGCATCATTGCTGTTCGTCACGGAGAAACCGCCTGGAACGTGGACACCCGGCTGCAGGGTCATCTTGACATTGCGCTCAACGCCAAAGGGCTTTGGCAAGCCGCCCAGGTGGCGCGCGCGCTAGAGGGCGAAGCCATCGATGTCATTTACGCCAGCGATTTGCAGCGCGCATGGCAAACCGCAGGCAGCATCGCGCAGGCCACCCGTGCCCCCTTGGTGGCCAGCCAGGGTCTGCGTGAGCGCGGCTTTGGCAGCTTCGAGGGCAAAACCTATGCCGAGCTTCAAGCGCGCTGGCCCGAGGCAGCGCAGCAATGGCGTCAACGTGTGCCCGACTGGACGCCGCCGGGCGGTGAATCGCTGCTGGCCCTGCGCGCGCGAATCAGCACCACCTTGGCGGCCTTGGCGCACAAGCATGTGGGCGGACAAATGGTGCTGGTCGCGCACGGCGGCGTGATGGATGTGCTGTACCGCCTGGCCACAGGTCAGGAACTGCAGGCACCACGCACCTGGCACCTCGGCAATGCGGCCATCAACCGGCTGCTGTGGACGCCGGACGGCCTCACGCTGGTTGGCTGGGGCGATACCCGCCACCTGGAAGAGGTCACGCTGGATGAGGGCAGCGCGTAGACCGGCAGTGCTTTCACGTTAACGGGCATGGCTTCAAAGGCGCCATGTGAAATGTAAGTGGTCTCTCATTGCGGGCTGCGACCCGCAATCCATGGATGCCGGATCAGGTCCGGCATGACAAGTCGTTCTTTCACGTTAACATGGCCGCCTTTGGTTGCCAACTGATGGAGAATGTCCTTGCAGCTCGTTTGTCTTGACCTCGAAGGGGTTCTTGTACCCGAAATCTGGATCGAATTTGCCAGGCGCACCGGCATTCCGGCGTTGTCGCGCACCACCCGCGATGAGCCCGATTACGACAAACTGATGCGCTACCGGCTCGACCTGCTCAAAACCCACCAGCTGGGCCTGCCCGATATTCAGAAAGTGATCTCCGAGATGGGGCCGCTGGCAGGCGCGCGCGAGTTTCTGGATGACTTGCGGCGCGACTACCAGGTCATCATCCTGTCGGACACTTTTTATGAATTTGCCATGCCGCTGATGGCGCAGCTCAACATGCCGGTGCTGTTCTGCCACCAGCTCGAGGCCGACACGGATGGCTTTCTGGTCAACTACCACCTGCGCATGCCGAACCAGAAAAAAGAGGCGGTGCAGCGTTTTCGGGAACTGCAGTTCCGTGTGATCGCCGCTGGCGACTCGTACAACGACACTGCCATGCTGGCAGCGGCCAATGCAGGCATTTTGTTTCACCCGCCGCAAAACGTGATCGACGAGTTCCCCCAGTTCCCGGTCACCTTGAGCTACGACGAACTGCGCGCCGCGATCGACCGGGCGGCCCGGCCATAAAGCGGCCGGCCAACCGGTCTCGCGCTGGCCCGAATTCCTGCCTTTGAGGGGCGCAGCACAAAGGCTACCATCAGGTTGCAGGGCAGGTTGCGGTTGCTGGTGTGGGGCGCGGCAATCACTGCGCTGGATAGCGCCTGCGTGGACAGCGTTGCCTGCGCAAGCCAGTTGGCCATGCTTGAGCCAGCCCGGCGAAACCGCACGCAGCAGCGCGTTGACGATGGGGTCGAAAAATGGTCCGGTGCAGGTTCGTGCCATGGCGTTGGCGACGTCCAGCGGCCAGCAAGCATGCACCGCAGGGGTGGTATTCAAGCCTGCAACTATGGCTGATCACTCCGATCACGCGGCGCAAGGTTGATGCACGACAGCGCATTCTCGTCAAGATCGATCGTGGTTTGCACCGGCGGCATCGACGCTGTTGTTGACTGTTGCTGCGCCTGCTGGTGTTCTGCCAGCGTCAACAGCGAGCCCACGCGCACCCCCAGCAGGCGCAGGCGCTGATGCAACGGTGCCCGCTTGAGGCACAGCCCGGCGTGCTGGCGGATGACAGCGGCGTCGGCGGTGTAGTCGGGCAGCGTCAGCTCGCGCGTGACCCTTCTGAAGTCATCAAAACGCAGCTTGATGCCAATGGTTTTGCCCACATAACCCTGGCGCGCCAGGTCATGCGCCACCTGCTCGCACAGGCGGGTAAAAATGGCGCCCAGCTCGGCCTTGTCGCGTACCGCGTGCAAGTCGCGCTCGAAGGTGGTTTCGCGGCTGATCGAAACCGGCTGACTTTCCAGCACCACCGGTCGGGTGTCGATGCCGTGCGCGGCATCGAACATCCAGGCGCCGGTTTTCTGGCCGAAGTGGTCGATCAGCCAGCCCAGGTCCTGTTGCGCCAGCTCGCCGATGGTGTGGATGCCCAACCGTTGTAGTTTTTCATCGGCTTTGGGACCAATGCCGTTGATCTTGCGACAGGCCAGCGGCCAGATCCTGTCGTGCAAATCGCTCTTGTAAACGATGGCAATGCCGTTGGGCTTGTTGAATTCGCTGGCCATTTTGGCGAGCAGCTTGTTGGGTGCGACACCGACCGAGCAGGTCAGCCCGGTGGCGTCAAAAATGCTTTTCTGGATCAGCCGCGCCAGCACCCGGCCGCCTTCGCGCTGGCCACCGGGAACCTCGGTGAAGTCGATGTATACCTCGTCGATGCCGCGGTCCTCCATCAGCGGTGCAATCTCCAGGATGATGGCTTTGAAGGTGCGGGAATAGTGCCGGTAAGCGTCAAAGTCCACCGGCAGCAAAATCGCCTGCGGGCACAGTCTGGCGGCTTTCATCAGCCCCATGGCGGAACCGATGCCGAACTGGCGCGCGGCGTAGGTGGCGGTGGTGATGACGCCGCGCCCGCTGTAGCCTTGCAGCCGGGGAAAATCAGCCACTGGTATTTGACTCTGCGCCCGCGCGCCATGGCGCGCCAGCAGGTCTTCGTCTGACGCTCGACGGCTGCCACCAATCACCACCGGCAGGCCTTTGAGCTGGGGGTAGCGCAGCATCTCGACGGATGCATAGAACGCATCCATGTCCAGGTGCGCTATGCGGCGCATGGTGGTGGCTGGTGGCAGGCTCATGACAAGGTAATTTTGCTGGCAGCCGGGCTGGGACAGAACCCGGCACCGAAATATGACATAAAGTCGCAGGCCGGCTTGCGATTCTCGTGCGCCAGGTCAAGAAAAATCTGTCCATTCAAGGTAAGCTCTGCGCTGTTGCTTCATCAACCCGGTACATTTGTCAATAGGTAGTTTCATGGATAAGCATTTTTTAAGCACGCTGTTTTCCCCCACGTCCATCGTGGTGTTTGCCGGCAAGCAGGATGAACCCGAAAAGCTCACGGCACAGGCGCGTGCGCTGCACCAGGCCATCACGGCCCAGCGCTTTGCGGGCAAACTGATCTTTCTGGACATTCACGTCAGCGGCACCCTGGCCGACCTGGCCACCATGCATGCTGACCTGGCCATCATTGCCCTGCCGGCCGACGAGGTTGCGGCTGCCCTGGAAATGGCCGGACGCATCAACTGCCGATCAGCACTGGTGATTTCCTCGGGCATTGATGCCGCTCTGGCCGCCGACCTGCACAAAATGGCCATGCGTGATGGCATCTATTTGCTGGGCCCCAACAGCTTGGGATTTCAGCGACCGCATTTGCAGCTCAATGCCAGCGTGGCGGGTGAACTGGCGTCGCTGGGGCCTCTGGCGCTGGTGTCGCAATCGGGTGCGCTCACCTCGTCGATTCTTGACTGGGCCAGAAAGAATGCCGTGGGTTTCTCCACGGTGGTCTCGCTCGGGCCCAATACCGCAGTCGACATGGCGCAGGTGCTCGACTTTCTGGCCGCTGATGCCAAAACGCACAGCATCGTGATTTATCTGGAGGGCATCACCAACGCCCGGCGCTTCATGAGCGCATTGCGCGCTGCGGCCAACGCCAAGCCGGTGGTGGTGCTCAAAGCCGGTCGCAAGCCGGCGGGCAACCGTGCGGCACTGACCCACTCGGGCACCATAGTCGGCACTGACGAAGTGTTCGATGCCGCGCTGCGGCGTGCGGGTGCGGTGCGGGTGCGCTCGTTTGTCGCCCTGTTTTCTGCCGCCAAATGCCTGGCTTCGCGCTACAAACCGGTAGGCAAGCGCCTGGCCATCATCACCAATGGTGGAGGCCCGGGTGTGCTGGCGGCCGACTGGGCCAGCGAAATTCACCTGGAGCTGGGGCGCCTGACCCCCGAGCAGGCGCTCGCCATCGAGTCGCAAATGCCACCGCATGCCACGTTGACAGATTTGATCGATATCTCCGAGGAGGCCGCTCCGGAGCAGTTCCGCCTGGCCATCGAGGCGGTCAGCAAGGCCCCCCAGATCGATGGCATTCTGGTCATTTACTCGCCCAAGATCGGGACGGATGGCGATGCCGTGGCCAGTGCCATTGCCAAATTCAACCTCCACGTCAACAAACCGATGTTGACCTGCTGGATGGGTGACGCCACGGTGGGTGAGGCACGCAAGATTCTGAATGATGCAGCGATTCCCACATTTCGCACCCCTGAGGCGGCGGTGGGCGCATTTGGCAACATTGCCTCGTTTTACCAGAACCAGCAGTTGCTGCAACAAACGCCGCCACCACTGTCTGACCTGGCCAACCCGGACATCGAAGGCGCCCGGCTGCTGATCGACAGTGTGCTGGCCGAGCGTCGCAAGGTGCTTACCGAAATGGAATCCAAAGCCCTGCTGGCCGCATTTCATATCCCGGTGACCAAGACGATTCTGGCACGCAGCGCCAATGAGGCGATGATGATTGCCACCCAGCTGGGCTTTCCTGTGGCGCTCAAGATCGATTCGCCCGACATCAGCCACAAGTCCGATGTGCAGGGCGTGGCGCTGAACATCCTGAACGCCACCAGCGTGCGTGACACCTATCTCGACATGATCCAGGCAGTTGCCAAATTGCAGCCGAACGCGCGCATCAATGGCGTGACGATCCAGAAAATGTCCAACAAGCGGCGTGGCCGCGAAGTGTGCGTGGGGCTGGTCACCGACGAACCGTTCGGCCCGGTGATTGCGTTCGGCGCTGGAGGCACCATGATCGAACTCATCAATGACCGCACCATGGAACTGCCGCCGTTGAACCAGTTCCTGGCGCGGCGCCTGATCGAGCGTTCGCGTGTGGCTGAAACGCTGGCAGTCTGGCGCGGCGCGCCGGCCGTCAACATGGAGGCGCTGGAGCAAATCCTGCTGCGCGTTTCAGAAATGGTGTGCGAGCTGCCGCAACTGCGCGAAATGGACATCAACCCCATCATCGTCGATGATTCCGGCGCGCTGGCAGTGGATGCGCGTATCGTGGTGGACAACACCGCGCCGTCGGTACGCCATTACAACCACCTGGCCATCCTGCCCTACCCGGCGCAACATGAACAGCTGTGCATGCTCGCCGGTGGTGGCGAGTATGTGGTGCGTCCGGTACGCCCGGACGATGCCAACATGCTTCAGGATTTTGTGCGCGGCCTGTCGCCCGAGAGCCGCTATTTCCGCTTTGTGTCGAGCATGCAGGAACTGCCTGCGACCATGCTGTCGCGTTTCACACTGATCGACTACGACCGCGAAATGGCGCTGGTGGCGCTGGTCACCGAAGAAAGCACCGACGCGCAAGGCAACACCGTGGAGACTTCCCGCATTGTTGGCGTGTCGCGTTACATCACCAACCCCGACCGCAGCACCTGCGAGTTCTCGCTGGTGGTGGCCGACGAGTTCAAAGGCAAGGGCCTGGGTTCGCGCCTGATGCTGTCGATCATGGACTTTGCCCGCGAAAAAGGCCTGACCGAGATCGAGGGCCTGGTGCTGGCCAACAACCCCAACATGCTCAAGCTCATGAAGGGGCTGGGCTTTGCCGTCAAGCCGTTCCCCGAAGACCCCGACTTCAAGCTGGTGACGCACCAGTTGCAGCTGGTGTGAGACGATCGCGGCGATGAAGGTCACCGAATTGGCGACACGCACTGCATCAATGTCAACGACATGATGCGCTGGTTGAGTCGACATTGAGGCCCACTCGTGCAACTGGAATGTTGGTGTTGATGATTTTTCCCATGCTGACCCGCTTCTCGATGGCATAGCCAAGCGACTGGTAAAATGCCGCCACTTTTTCATTGCCGCTGACGATCTGCAGATTGATCTTCATACAGCCCCGTCGGGTCAGCGCCAGTTCGGCATAGCGAACCAGAGACGCCCCCAGGCCATGCTTGCGATGGGCCGGATGAACCGCCACTGAATACAGCCAGCCTCGGTGACCGTCATAGCCGGCGAGAACTGTCCCGACCACATCGCCATCAAGATCAGCCACGAAAAACAGGCCGTCTCGCGCCGCCAACTTCTTGTCGATGGCCGCTGCAGGATCGTTATGGGCGGCCTCATAGGCAAAAACCGTTTTCCAGAGATCGATCACTTGCTGCCTGTGACGATCATTCGAATATTCCGTGATGGATGCCATGCGCCTTCATTGCCCTTTGAGAAACCGCTGATGTTATCCGCAGCCATTGGATCAAGGTGTCTGCGCGTGCTCCTCCTTGACCTGCGCAAATCGCATCGCCCGTCTGATTCGGTGCGGTCGCTGGCCCGCTCCTGCTGCCTGCAACTGCTGACTGGGCATGATGCCGCTTCCATCAGCGTGTCCACAGACACCCTGGGTGTTTGACACTTCAATGAGGGTCGCACTCAGTCGGGATAGGTCCCCGGCAGCAGGATGCCCTGGTCCACGTTGTCGATGTGCGTGTGGCCACAAAAGGCCATGGTCAGGTCGAGTTCCTTGTGGATGATCTCCAGCGCGCGGGTGACACCGGCCTCGCCCATGGCGCCCAGGCCGTACAAATAGGCGCGTCCGATGTAAGTTCCGCGCGCGCCCAGAGCGCGTGCCTTGAGCACGTCCTGGCCGCTGCGGATGCCGCCGTCCATGTGTACCTCGATCTGGCTGCCCACGGCATCGACGATGGCGGGCAATGCGCTGATGGAGCTGGGCGCGCCGTCAAGCTGGCGCCCGCCGTGGTTGCTGACGATCAGCGCGTCAGCGCCTGAAGCCACCGCCAGGCGGGCGTCTTCCACGTCCTGAATGCCTTTGAGGATGAGCTTGCCCCCCCAGCGCTGTTTGATCCATTGCACGTCGCCCCAGTTGAGAGCCGGGTCGAACTGTTTGGCCGTCCATTCGGCCAGCGTGCCCATGCTCTCGATGCCCTTGACATGGCCGACGATGTTGCCAAAAACGCGCCGTCGGGTGCCCAGCATGCCCAACCCCCAGCGCGGCTTGGTCATCATGTTGAGCAGGTTGGGCAGCGTCAGCCTGGGCGGCACCGACAGACCGTTCCTGATGTCTTTGTGGCGCTGGCCGATGATCTGCAAATCCAGCGTGAGCATGAGCGCAGAGCAGTTGGCGGCTTTGGCACGGTCGATCAGGCGCTCGATGTAGTCGCGGTCCTTCATCACGTAGAGCTGGAACCAGAACGGGTGGCCGCCGGTTGCTGCGGCCACGTCCTCGATCGAGCAGATGCTCATGGTCGACAGTGTGAACGGGATGCCGAATTTTTTGGCCGCATTGGCGGCCTTGATTTCGCCGTCGGCGCACAGCATGCCGGTGAGTCCGGTGGGGGCAATCGCCACCGGCATGGCCACTGGCTGGCCGACCATGCTGCTGGCGGTGCTGCGGTTTTCCATGTTGATGGCGACCCGCTGGCGCAGCAAGATGTTCTGGAAATCAGCCGAATTGGCGCGGTAAGTGGACTCGGTCCATGAGCCGGTGTCGACATACTCGTAAAACATGCGCGGTACGCGCTGTCTGGCCAGGATTCGCAGGTCTTCTACGGTGGTGATGACGGTCATCATGGGCTCCTTGATATTGTCCGCAATGTGCTGCCTCGTGGTCTCACTTGATGCGTTAAAGTGATCCATTCCAGTCTTCCAGGATTCGTTCATGCACACGACGGACATTCTCATTATCGGCGCCGGCATGGCGGGAGCTTCAGCGGCCTATTTTCTCGCGCCCCATGCCAAAGTGGTGCTGCTGGAGCGCGAGTCGCAGCCTGGCTACCACGCCACCGGGCGCTCGGCCGCGCTGTATTCAGAGACCTATGGCAATGCGGTGGTGCGCGCCATCACCACGGCCTCACGGTCCTTTTATTTTGAGCCGCCCGAAGACTTTTCGCCTCATCCGCTGGTCACGCCGCGTGGTGCGCTGATTGTGAGCGGCGCAGCTGACCACGATGGGATGCGCCAGACGCTGCACGAACTGCGTGCTCTGGTGCCCAATGTGCAATGGTGGACGCAGGACCAGATCCTGCAGCGCGTGCCGGTACTCAAACCCGAGGCCGCGGTGTATGGGGTGTATGAACCCGATGCCATGGACATGGACGTGCACGGGATCCACCAGGGTTTTTTGCGCGGCGCCAAAGCCGCCGGGGCGCGCTGGGTGTGCGACGCCGCAGTCAGCCAGGTTCGCCATGAAGCGGGCAAGTGGTGTGTGGACACGCCTGCCGGGTGCTTTTGTGCCCCGATTCTGGTCAATGCGGCTGGCGCCTGGTGCGACGAACTGGCGCAATTCGCCGGGGTTGATCCGGTGGGCCTGGTGCCGATGCGGCGCACCGCCCTGATCTGTGAGGTGGACCATGCCGGGCCGATGCATGACTGGCCCCTGGTGATCGACGCGGCCGAGACCTGTTACTTCAAGCCCGAGGCCGGGCTGCTCCTGGTCTCACCCGCCAATGCCGATCCGGTTGCGGCGCAGGACGTGCAACCCGAAGAACTCGATGTGGCACTTGCCGTGGACCGGCTGCAGGCCGCCACCACCTTGCGGGTCCGGCAGGTACGGCGCAAATGGGCAGGGCTGCGCTCCTTTGTGGCTGACAAGACCCCGGTGGTCGGTTTTGCGCCCGATGCGCCAGGTTTTTTCTGGCTGGCGGGTCAGGGTGGTTACGGCATCCAGACCGCACCTGCCATGGGCATGCTTGCCGCTGCGCTGGTGCGCGGATTGAGCGTGCCGGCGGCCATGGCAGCGCTTGGTGTGCGCCAGCAGGCGCTGGCAGCCGGCCGGTCTTGATTTGACCAGTCGCGGTCAGGGCATGTCGCTGCGCGCGTGGCCGCACCCGCAAGGTGTTTAAAACGCTTTCTGGATCAGCGCACCGCTGTAAAGGTAGGGCAGCAGCGGCTGCGCACCGGCCTCGGCGCCGCCCCGGTTTTCCACGCTGATCGACAGATGCGTTACTTTGGCAAGGGCTTTTTCGGTGATCGGCAATTGCGCCGTTCTGATTCTGGGCGTCAGCACCCCGAGCGATCTGGGCTGGCCCTGGATGCTGGTGTCCCATAACTGCATGCTGTCGTCGGGCCCTTCCTGGATGTCAGTAAGGCGTTGCAACTGAAAAAAGCCGTCCTGTGGGTCAAAGGTGACCAGCATGCCGGGGTTCTGTCGGGCGTCGAGCAGCACGGCGATGTATTTGGTTTGCGGCACGTTTTTGAGCTTGCCCTGCAGATGGGTGATCTGCGCATTGAACATCTCGTACAGACTGAACCCGGTGGCAGTTCCCACGGCCAGCAAAACCACACAGATGATGGTGGCCAGGCGCCAGCCGGTGGTGTAGGGCGGGATGATTTCTTGGGTTTCGGGTGATGTCATGGACTAGCCCAGTCGGTTGCGGTGATGTGCGATTTGCGAACGCACCTGTTTTGGCGCGGTGCCACCCGGAATGTCGCGAGCGTTGAGTGCACCGCGCAAGCCCAGGCAGTCGTACACATCCTTTTCAATCGACGGATTGAAGCCCTGCAACACGGCCAGCGGCAGCTCCGACAAGTCCACCTGGTGCGTGATGGCCGCCTTGACCGCATGGGCCACGGTTTCGTGCGCGTCGCGGAAAGGCAGGCCTTTTTTCACCAGGTAGTCGGCCAGATCGGTGGCGGTGGCGTAGCCCTTGAGTGCGGCCTGTTCCATGGCAGGGGCGTTCACCGTGATGCCGCCTTCTTTGCGGCCCGTGGCCGGGTTCAGCTGGCCGCCGATCATCTCGGCAAAAATGCGCAGTGTGTCCTTGAGCGTGTCGACGGTGTCGAACAGCGGCTCCTTGTCTTCCTGGTTGTCCTTGTTGTAGGCCAGCGGCTGGCCTTTCATGAGCGTGATCAGACCCATCAGGTGGCCGACCACGCGGCCGGACTTGCCGCGCGCCAGTTCGGGCACGTCAGGGTTTTTCTTCTGCGGCATGATCGAACTGCCAGTGGTGAAGCGGTCGGCAATCTTGATGAAGCCGAAGTTCTGGCTCATCCACAGCACCAGTTCCTCGCTCAGGCGGCTGATGTGCACCATGCACAGCGCGGCGGCGGCGCTGAACTCGATGGCGAAGTCGCGGTCGCTCACCGCGTCGAGCGAGTTCTGGCACAGCTGCGGTCGGCCTTGCGCATCGACCATGCCCAGGGTGCGGGCGACCCGTTCGCGCTCCAGCGGGTAGCTGGTGCCGGCCAGCGCGGCAGCGCCCAGCGGCAGGCGGTTGACCCGGTTGCGCACCTCGGCCATGCGCTCGGCGTCGCGGCTGAACATTTCCACATAGGCCAGCAGATGGTGGCCAAAACTCACCGGTTGCGCCACCTGCAAGTGCGTGAATCCGGGCAGGATCACCTCGACATGCTGCTCGGCCACATCGATCAGCGCGCCTTGCAGCTCGACCAGCAGCGCGCTGATCAGGTCGATCTCGTCGCGCAGCCACAGCCGCACGTCGGTGGCCACCTGGTCGTTGCGCGAGCGCCCGGTGTGCAGGCGCTTGCCGGCATCACCCACGAGCTGCGTCAGACGCGCCTCGATGTTGAGGTGCACGTCTTCCAGGTCGAGCTTCCACTCGAATGCGCCGGAATCGATCTCGGTGCGGATCTGCGCCATGCCGCGCTCGATGTCAGCCTGATCCTGCGCGCTGATGATGCCTTGCGCAGCGAGCATGTCGGCATGCGCCAGCGAGCCGGTGATGTCGGCATGGCACAGACGCTTGTCAAAAAACACGCTGGAGGTGTAGCGCTTGACCAGGTCGCTCATGGGTTCGGAAAACAGCGCCGACCAGGCCTGGGACTTTTTGTCGAATTGGTTTTGGCTCATCACGGCTACAAGGTAGGTATGGGCGGTCTGCCCGAGAATCATCAATAATTGCCATCATGGCCAGCTTGGCCACCCATCAGGCAGATGCATGAAAGATACCCAAATTTTATCGGGCTTCCACGACGCCATGCCAGCGTTGACCGGCATTGATGCGCCGCGCGCCGACGTGCTGGTGTTCGATGCCTGCCATGTTGGCGTGGTGTTGCGCGCCGTGCTGTTTGTGCAGGCGGTGATGGCGGTGGCCGTCATGTTTGCCGCCGCGACACCGCTGGACTGGTTGACCCGGCTGGCCTTGGTCACTGGCGGCTGCCTGCCGGCCACACTGCTGTGGCTGATTGTGGCGTGCAGCCTGAAAAAAGTGCTGGCACGCCTGAGCCCTGTGCTGCAGCAGACGGCAGGTATCGCGCTGGGCGCTTTGGCCGGCCTTTACGGCTGTGCCATGCTGGCCCTGGTGGGCTCGCTGGAGGCCGCGACCTGGTGGGCCAGCGCTTTTGCCGGGGCCATGCTGTCGGCGGCACTGGTGGCCGCGCTGGTGCTGCGTGCCAGGGGCAGGGCACCGGCGGCGGTGGCGGCGCGTCTGGCCGTATTGCAGGCGCGTATCCGGCCTCATTTTTTGTTCAACACGCTCAACAGCGCGATTGCCCTGGTGCGTGCCGAACCGCGCAAGGCCGAGCGCCTACTGGAAGATTTGAGCGATCTGTTTCGCCATGCGCTCACGGCACGGGGCGAATCGGTCACGCTGGCGGATGAAATTGCGCTGGCGCAGGCCTACCTGGCGATCGAGCAGGTGCGCTTTGGCGAGCGCCTGCGCATCGAGTGGGCGCTCGACGAAGGCGCAGGGGCGGCCCGGCTGCCGCCCCTGCTGCTGCAACCGCTGGTGGAAAACGCGGTCAAGCACGGGGTGGAACCCAGTGCCAGCGGTGCCGACATCAAGGTCAGCACCCAGCGCCGCGGATCGCGCGTGGTCATCAAGGTCAGCAACACCACGCCGGCCTCCCACAGCAAGCAGGGCAACGGACTGGCGTTGGCCAACGTGCGCGAACGACTGAGCCTGCTGCATGATGTGCAGGCCCGGTTTCAGCATGGCTTGAAAAACGGCGTTTTTCAGGTGCGGATCGAGGTTCCCGCATGACGATCCGCGTGCTGGTGGTGGACGATGAAGCTTTGGCGCGAAGCCGGCTCAAAACGCTGCTGGGCGATTGCAGCCAGCCCGGCGCGCAGGTGCTGGGCGAGGCTGCCAACGCGGTGCAGGCGGTGGCTTTTTTGCAGCACCATGAGGTCGATGCGGTGCTGGCCGACATCCACATGCCGGGTGCCGATGGCCTGTTGCTGGCGCAGGCGCTGCGCCAGTTGCCCCGGCCGCCGGCAATTGTTTTTGTCACGGCCTACGCCGAGCACGCGGTGCAGGCGTTCGAGCTGGAAGCACTTGACTACCTGACCAAACCGGTGCGGCTCGAGCGTTTGCAGGCTGCCCTGCAAAAAATTGAACGCGCGATGCACGGGGCGCCAGGCGCGGCCGACGCGGTGGAAGAGGTGCTGGTGATCCAGGAGCGCGGCTGCACCGAGCGCGTGCCGCTGGCGCAGGTGCTGTACCTGAAAGCCGAGCTGAAATACATCACGGTGCGTACCGCCAGCCACAGCTATATTCTGGAGGGCACGCTGTCCGAGCTGGAGACCCGCCATGCCAGCCGCTTCATTCGCATCCACCGCAACGCGCTGGTGGCCCGGCGTGCCGTTCGGGCGCTGGAAAAGCACCATGATCCAGAAGAGGGCGAGGGCTGGGCGGTTCGTCTGGACGGCGTCGACGAGGCCCTGTTTGTCTCGCGCCGCCAGCTCGCCGCCGTGCGCGCTTTGGTCAGCTCTGCCTGAAAACGGTGCAATTCATCCGGTGTTTCTGAGCCCGGCGGCAATGCCATTGATCGAGATGTGGATGCCGCGCTTGAGGCGGTCATCGGTTTGCCCGGCGCGGAATCGACGCACCAGTTCCACTTGCAGGTGATGCAGCGGATCGATGTACGGAAAACGGTGGCGAATGGAGCGTTGCAGCGCGGCGTTGTCGGTCAGGCGCTCCTTGTCGCCGGTGATGATTTCAAGCGCGTGCGCCGTGCGGTGCCATTCCAGCTCGATGGCGCCGAAGATTTTTTTGCGCAAGCGTTTGTCCTCGACCAGTTCGGCGTAGCGCGAGGCCAGCGCCAGGTCGCTTTTTGCCATCACCATGTCCATGTTGGATAGCAGCGAACTGAAAAACGGCCACTGCTGCTGCATCTGTTGCAACAGGGCCAGGCGTTGCTGGCCGAGCTTGGGGCTGGCGCCAGACGGGTTCAAAAAAGCGTCGACCGCCGCGCCAAAGCCAAACCAGCCGGGCAAGGTGAGGCGGCACTGGCCCCAGCTGAAGCCCCAGGGAATGGCGCGCAGGTCTTCGATCTTTTGGGTCTGGCGTTGCGGCGCCGGGCCGCCCCGGGCCGCAGCAGCCCCAGCGGGGGGCAGCGAGGCGTCGTGCGTGCCGAGCGTGGGGCCAACAGCCCGCGAAGCCGGTCGCGAGCCGATGTTGAGCTCGGCAATTTCGCGGATCGGTGTGGCATCAAAAAAATAATCGGTAAAGCCCGGCGTTTCGTAGACCAGCTTGCGGTAGGCTGCCATGCTCGAAGCCGACAGCTCGGCGGCGGCCTGCAAAAAGGCCGGCTTGGCCGATTGGGTCGGATGGAGCAAGGTGGCTTCGAGCGTGGCCGCCACCAGTGTTTCCAGGTTGCGTCGGCCAATGTCAGGGTTGGCGTATTTGGAGCCGATCACCTCGCCCTGCTCGGTCAGGCGGATCTGGCCGCGCACCGTGCCCGGGGGTTGCGCCAGAATGGCTTCAAAGCTGGGGCCGCCGCCACGTCCCACGGTGCCCCCCCGGCCATGGAACATGCGGATCTGAATCGGCGCATCGCCCGCTGCCTGGTTGATGCTGTCAAACACCGCCACCAGCGCCAGTTCAGCCTGGTACAGCTCCCAGTTGCTGGTGAAAATGCCGCCGTCCTTGTTGCTGTCGGAGTAACCCAGCATGATGTCCTGTTCGCCATACTGGTCGGCTGCGCCGCGCTGCACCATGGCCAGCACGCCGGGCAGGTCGTAAAACTCGCGCATGATGGCAGAGGCGTTGCGCAGGTCCTCGATGGTCTCGAACAGCGGCACCACGATCAGGTCGCAACGGGCATGGTCGTCGAGCGTGCCGTGCAGCAAGCCTGTTTCCTTTTGCAGCAGCATCACTTCGAGCAGGTCGCTCACGCTTTCGGTGTGGCTGATGATGTAGTGGCGGATGGCCTGCGTGCCGTAGCGGCCGCGCGACAGCCGGGCCGTCTCGAAAATGCCGAGTTCACTCAGGGTGTGGTCGCTGTAGGCATGGCCGAGCACGCGCAGCGGGCGGGCGTCGCACAGCAGACGCAACAGCAATGCACGCTTGGCGGCTTCGTCGAGCTGGCGGTAATGCGGTGTGATGCGCGCGGTGGACAGCAACTCGGCCAGCACCGCTTCATGCTGGTCCGAGCTTTGCCGCAGGTCGATCGTGGCCAGGTGAAAACCGAACACCTCGACCGCACGGATCAGCGCTTGCAGGCGTTGTGCCACCAGCGCCTGGGCGTGCTGCGCCAGCAGCGATGCTTCGATGGTGCGCAGGTCGCGCAACAGTTCTTCGGGCGTCAGGTAGGGGTTTTGCGGCGCCACCGCGTGCCTGGCCGCCTCGCCCCCGCTGAGCGCTTTAAGGCTGGCTGCCAGACGCGCATAGACGCCGATCAGGGCGCGCCGGTAGGGCTCGTCCTTGCGGTGTTCATTGGTGTCGGGCGAGCGGGCCGCCAGCGCCTGCATTTCGTCCGGAAAATCCACCAGCAAGGCCGACAGCGACAGCTCGCTGCCCAGGTAATGCACTTCGGTCAGGTAATGACGCAGCGCCATGTCAGCCTGGCGGCTCAGGGCGTGGCCCAGCGTCTGGGCATTCACGTTGGGATTGCCGTCGCGGTCGCCGCCGATCCATTGGCCCATGCGCAGAAAACTGTGCACCGGCTGCGACCCCAGCGCCTGCTCCAGGTTGGCATACAGCTTGGGGATTTCACGCAGAAAGGTCGACTCGTAGTAGCTCAGCGCGTTTTCCACCTCGTCGGCCACCGTGAGCCTGGAAAAGCGCAGCAGCCGGGTGTGCCAGAGTTGCAGCACGCGGGCGCGAATCTGGGCTTCGTTGCGGGCCAGTTCGCGCGGCAGCAAGGCGTCATGCGCCACTTGGCTTGCGCTCGCCTGCGCCAGAATGTCGTCACGCGCAGTGAGCAGATGGGCAATGGCGCGCTCGGCATCGAGAATGCTTTTGCGCTGCACTTCGGTCGGGTGGGCGGTGAGCACCGGCGAGACAAAACTGTGCGCCAGCATGTCGCTGATGGCTTTCGGCGTGATGCCCTTGCCGGCCAGCCGCTGGAGCGTCATGTCGATGCTGCCGGTGCGCAGGCTGCCAGAGCGCTCGTGCACCGCGCGGCGCCGGATATGGTGGCGGTCTTCGGCCAGATTGGCCAGATGGCTGAAATAGGTGAAGGCCCGCACCACGCTCACGGTCTGGTCGCCGCTGAGCGACTTCAGCAATTTGTTGAGCGCCTTGTCGGCCACCGGGTCGGCGTGGCGGCGAAACGCGACCGAGAGCTGGCGGATCTGCTCGATCAGCGCATAGGCGGCTTCGCCCTCCTGGTCGCGAATCACGTCGCCCAGAATGCGCCCGAGCAGGCGGATGTCTTCAACCAGAGGCCGCTCGTTATCGAGCAAGGATGGTTTGGTGGTGGAAGCTGGTTTGGACATGGCAGTTTTCAAAGTCGATAGACAAAGACACAAGCAAAAGCCATGCTAGCATTCCCGGCTTGAACACGATTGAATAAAGGTTATGGCTTTTCAGCCCCTTACTATGCAGCACTTCACCATTGCAACCCGAGAAAGCCGCCTGGCCATGTGGCAGGCCGAGCATGTCCAAGCCCTGTTGCGTGCCAGGGGTCATCAGGTCAAGCTGCTGGGCATGACCACCCAGGGCGACCAGATTCTGGATCGCGCCTTGAGCCAGGTGGGCGGCAAGGGCCTGTTTGTCAAGGAGCTCGAAGTGGCGCTGCAAGAGCAGCGCGCCGACCTCGCCGTGCATTCGCTCAAGGATGTGCCGATGGAGCTGCCCGAAGGCTTCAGTCTGGCCTGTGTGATGGAGCGCGAAGACCCACGCGATGCCTTTGTCTCGAACACCTATGCCAATCTGGAGGCGCTGCCGCACGGCGCCGTGCTGGGCACCTCGAGCCTGCGCCGGGTGGCGCTGTTGCGCGCCTTGCGGCCCGATTTGCGCATTGAGCCTCTGCGCGGCAATCTGGATACGCGTTTGCGCAAACTCGATGAGGGCCAATACGATGCGATTGTGCTGGCCGCGGCCGGCCTCAAGCGCCTGGGGCTGGCCTCGCGCATCCGTGCGGTTTTCGAGCCCTCGGTGATGCTGCCTGCGGCCGGCCAGGGCGCGCTGGGTATCGAAGTACGCACTGATCGCGCTGATGTGGTGGCTGCCCTGGCACCCTTTGTGCACCCAATGTCCTGGCTGGCGGTGACTGCCGAGCGCGCCGTGAGCAAGGCCATGGGCGGCAGTTGTTCCATGCCGCTGGCGGCTTATGCCACGCTGGCGCAAGAGGTCCTGACGATCGATGCCGCCTGGGGTGATCCCACAGGCCAGCTGCCTTTGGTGCACGTGCGCCTGTCCGGACCGGTCAGCGACCGGGCCAGTGCCGCAGAACTGGGGCAACGGGCGGCCGACACCCTGCGTGCCCGGGTGCTGGCGCAAGGGGGCACACTGGAACATCTGGACACGCCAGCCAGCGCAGCGGACTGATCGTGCGCATCATCGTGACCCGGGTGCAGCCGCAGGCGCAGCACTGGGCTGACCGGTTTGTTGCCAGCGGCCACGAGGCTTGGGTCTTGCCGCTGATCGAGGTGCGCGGTCAGCCAGACACCAGTGCGCTGCGCGCGGTCTGGTTGAAACTGCCAGCCTTCAAGGCGGCGATGTTTGTCAGCCGGCATGCGGTCGATTTTTTCTTCCAGGCGCAAGTCGACTCACCAGAGCGTTTGATGGCCGGCACAAGGTTTTGGTCCACCGGCCCCGGCACTGCCAAAGCCTTGCTCGGGCACGGTGTTGCCGCGGCCATGCTCGACACCCCCCCGGAGCAGGCCGGTCAATTCGACTCCGAGGCGCTTTGGCAACAAGTCCATCGCCAGATCAAGCAGGGCGACAAGGTGCTGATCGTGCGTGGTGACAGTGTGCATGCAGATGGCAGCTCGGTCGTTGACAACGACCAGGGCGTAGGGCGCGATTGGCTGGCCCGGCAGCTGCGCCAAAGTGGTGCGCAGGTGGATTTTGTGCTGGCTTACCAGCGTGGCGCACCCGTTTGGGATGAACCGCAACGCGAGCTGGCGCGCGCGGCGGCCTCGGATGGCTCGGTCTGGCTTTTCAGCAGCGCCGAAGCACTGGGCCATTTGCATGGTCTGCTGCCGCAGCTGGACTGGTCTGCCAGCCGCGCGGTGGCCACGCACCCCAGAATTGCGGAAGCGGCCCAGGCGCTGGGTTTTGGCGTGGTTGCGACCTCGCGCCCCACCTGGGAAGATGTGCTGGCCTCGGTAGAATCCTTGGCATGAACCCCGAGCTTTCCTCCGAACCCGCCAATGCGTCTGGCGCTGCGGAGCCGCCTGTGAGCGCCCCGCCTGTGGTGACCACTGGCACGACCACATCCGCAGCGGTCATGCGATCGGCCTTGTGGCTGGTGGCTGCCATCGCCGTGCTGGCCTTGCTGAGCGTTGCCCTGTTGTGGCAAAAAGTGGCCGGCATGCAGGAGCAACTGGCCCGCCAGAGTGCCCAGGCGCAGTCGCAGTCGGTGGAGGCGAGCGCCCTGGCCAAGCAGGCGGTGTCGCTGGCGCAGGACGCCTCGGCCCGCGCGGCCGTGATGGACTCGCGCTTGAGTGAAGTGGTATTGCAGCGCAGCCAGCTCGACGAGCTGATGCAAAGCATGTCGCGTTCCCGAGATGAAAATCTGGTGGTCGATATTGACGCCGCCTTGCGTCTGGCGCAACAGCAGGCGCAGTTGACCGGCAGTGTGGAGCCCCTGCTGGCGGCGCTCAAAAGCGCAGACCAGCGCATCGTGCGCGCGGCGCAACCACGGCTGGCCTTGTTGCAGCGCGCCATTGCCCGCGACATCGACCGCGTCAGGTCGGCAGCGGTCAGCGACACACCCACGCTGCTGATCAAGCTCGACGAGCTGGTAAATCTGGCCGACGAGCTGGTGCTGGCCAATGCGGTGTTGCCGACACGCCAGACTGGCAAAGCGCTGGTGGCACCGCCCCTGTCGTCCGTGAGCTGGTGGCAAAGCTGGTTTCAGCTGGTCCTGGGTGAGGCGCGCAACCTGGTTAGGGTGAGTCGCATTGAGGCGCCCGAGGCGGCGCTGCTGTCGCCTGAGCAGTCGTTTTTTTTGCGGGAAAACTTCAAGCTCAAGCTGCTCAATGCGCGCCTGGGTTTGTTAGCCCGGCAAATCGAGTCGGCGCGCTCGGATCTGGCCGACGCTGAAGTCATGCTGAGCAAATATTTTCAGGCCAATGCGCGCAAAACCCAGACCGCTGCCGCTTTGCTGCAACAGGTTCAGAACCAGATGCGCACCCTGCAGATACCGCGCATTGACGATACGCTGGCGGTGCTGGCCACGGCCGTTGCAGGACGCTGACCATGCGCGTGGCTCTGTGGTTTTTGGGCTTGTTCGGTGTGGCGGTGGTGCTGGCCCTGTTTGTCAGCAACAACTCGGGCACCATCACCGTCTATTGGCCACCGCATCGGGTCGATCTGTCGCTCAACATGGTGGTGGTCTTGCTGGGCTTGTTGTTTTTGTTGCTGCATCTGGCGCTCAGGGCGCTGGCGGCCCTGTCCGCCTTGCCGGGGCAGGCGTATGCGTGGCGTTTGCGCCATCAGGAGCAGGCCATGCACTCCACCTTGCTCGATGCCATGGCGCATTTTGTGGCTGGCCGTTTCCTGCGGGCCAGAAAATCGGCCCTTGAAGTGCTGTCACGTGAAGCAGCGCTGGCGCGCAGTGGCGAGGCCGGTTCGGCCGCCGTGCGTTTGCGGGTGATGGCCAGTTTGCTGGCCGCAGAAAGCTCGCAGGCGCTGCAGGACAAAAGCGCGCGCGACAGCCATTTTCAGCAGGCGCTGGCCCAGTCGATGAGCCTGGGTGCAAGCGGCATCCGCGAGGGCTTGCTGCTGCGTGCCGTGCACTGGTCACTGCGCGACCGTGATGTGGTGGCAGCGCAGGACTGGTTCGACCAGTTGCCGCAAGGGGTGGCGCGGCGCACCCTGGCCTTGCGTTTGCGGCTCAAGCTGGCGCGCTTGGCGGGGCAAGCGGGGCTGGCGCTCGACACGGCGCGCCTGCTGGTCAAGCATCGCGCCTTTTCCGAGAATGCGGGCCGCGGCCTGGTGCGCGCCCTGGCGCTGGAAAACATCCAGACCGCCCGTGATACCGATCAGTTGCAACGGCTCTGGCGCAAGCTTGAGGCTGCCGAGCAAATCATGCCCGAGGTGGCCTGCCTGGCCGCAGCGCGCTGCCTGCAACTCGGCGGTGACCAGGCCACCGCGCTGGCCTGGCTGCTGCCGGTGTGGGAGCGCATGGTCCAGGCACCCGATGCCTTGAGTCAGAACCAGAAAATGGCTCTGATACGGGTCCTCGAGTCGGCATTCATCAGCACAGTGGATAACGCCTGGCTGGCGCGCATCGAGCAGGCGCAAATGGCGCAACCGGGCGATGCGGTCTTGCAGTATCTGGCCGGCGTGGCTTGCCTGCACCTGGCCTTGTGGGGCAAGGCGCGACAGCTGGTCAGCCAGGCCTTGCCGCGCTTGAGCGACACCCGGCTGGCCGCCAGCGCCTGGTTGATTCTGGCTGAGCTGTCGCAACGACAGGGTGATCCCGCGCAGGCTGCCGAAGCCTGGCAAAAGGCCGCCAAACTGGCGCTTTCCCAGCAAGATTGAATCAGGGACGTATCGGCTTTCAAAAGTCGGTTGTGACGCTGTTGTCTCGAACTTCCCGCTGGCATCCTGCCACGTCAAGGTTCACCCGGCCTGAGTTGCCTGAAGGTCAGATTTCCAGGTTGTCGATCAGCCGGGTGCTACCCAGTTTGGCAGCGCCCAGCACCACCAGGCCAGCGTGTCGGGCCAGCGAGGCGACACGGTCGGGCGCAGGCACCTGCAGATTGCTGCGGCAGCGCACGCTCAGATAGTCGGGTTGCCAGCCGCGTTTTGCCAGGGCGGCCATGGCGTGTTGCTCGAGGTCTGGCAGATCTGTGGCACCGGCGCGCACAGCGTCGGCCATGGCGCGCAGGGTCTGTGACAATTGCACCGCCTCCTGGCGCTGGCCGGGGCTGAGGTAGTTGTTGCGCGAGGACAGCGCCAGCCCGTCAGCTGCGCGCAGGGTTTGGCCGCCAACGACCTCGATGGGCAGGGCAAACTGCTGCACCATGTGCCGGATCACCATGAGTTGCTGGTAATCCTTCTTGCCAAACAAGGCCACGCGTGGCCCGACGCAGGCAAACAGTTTCATCACCACGGTGCAGACGCCGACAAAAAACCCCGGTCTGAAATGGCCTTCGAGGATGTTGGCCGCTTCCGACGGTGGCTGAATGGTGAAGCCCTGCGGCTCGGGGTAAAGTTCTTTTTCGCTGGGCGCGAACAGCACGTCGCAACCGGCCGCCTCCAGTGCCTGGCAATCGGCCTCCCAGGTGCGCGGGTAGGTGTCGAAGTCTTCATGCGGCAAGAATTGCAGGCGGTTGACAAAAATGCTGACCACCACCACGTCACCCAGTGGCTTGGCCTGGCGTACCAGCGCCAGGTGGCCGTCATGCAGATTGCCCATGGTGGGAACAAACGCCGGTCGCTTGAAAGCGGCCAGATGGGCGCGGAGTTCAGCAACCGTTGTAATAATTTTCATGGCATTTTGCGCTTGATTTGCAAGGGCCGTAGGCACATTTTGTTGATCAACTCAGGTTCACCACGCGTGCAGCGCATTGTCAGGAAAAGAACCCTCTTTGACCGCCCTGACGTAGGCCTGCATCGCTTCCTTGATGCCGTGCTGCCCGGGCAGGCCGGGCAATTCGCCCATGAAGTTGCGTACAAATTTGGGCATCTTGCCCAGGTTCAGGCCCAGCATGTCGTGCAGTACCAGCACCTGACCGGCGGTGCCGTTGCCCGCGCCAATGCCGATGGTGGCGCAGTGCGTCAATTCGGTGGTCAGCTCGGCCGACAGCGCTGCTGGCACCATTTCGAGCACCATCAGCGCCGCGCCGGCGTCTTGCAGTTCGTGCGCGTGGCGCTTGAGGATCGCGGCCGACTCGACCGTTTTGCCCTGCACCCGGTAGCCGCCCAGCGCGTGCACGGTCTGCGGCGTCAGCCCGAGGTGGGCGCAGACGGGAATGCCGCGCTCGACCAGAAAACGAACCGTCTCTGCAGTCCAGCCGCCGCCCTCCAACTTGACCATGTGGGCGCCGGCCTGCATCAGCACGGTGGCGCTGCGCAGCGCCTGTTCCCGGGATTCGTGGTAGGTGCCAAACGGCAGGTCACCAATCAGCCAGGTCGTGGCCTGGGCGCGGCGCAGGCCGCGGGCCACGCTCTCGACGTGGTAGCGCATGGTCTCCAGCGTCACGCCCACGGTGCTGGACAAGCCCTGGCAGACCATGCCGAGCGAGTCGCCCACCAGAATGCAGTCGATGCCCGCAGCGTCGGCGACCGCCGCAAAAGTGGCGTCGTAAGCGGTCAGCATGGTGATCTTTTCGCCGCGCGCGTGCATCTCCAGCAGGCGCGGCAGACTGACCGGTTTGCGTGTGGGCATGGGACTGGCCGGTGGCAAGGTGCCGTAGGGCGATGCGCTGTGGGTGGGCAGGTTCATGGGGTTCGCCTTGTCAATGTCGCGCGAGTCTAACGCGCTGGTGCGGCTGTGCAAGCCTCAGCCGCGCGGGCTCAGCGTGGTCGGGACCGCCTGGTCCAGTAACTGAGGGTAGTCGCGGCTGAAGTGCAGGCCACGGCTCTCGTGGCGCGCCTGCGCTGAAC
>JBBINL010000015.1:0-28693 GCA_037443905.1 Burkholderiales bacterium
GAATCCTGCCGTCGAGAAACGTGCCCGCGGTCAGCACCACGGTACTGGCCTGAAACCGGATGCCCACTTGCGTGACGGCACCCACCACCCGCCCACCCTGCACCATGAGGTCGTCCACCGCCTGCTGAAAAAGCCATAAATTAGTTTGGTTCTCCAGACGGCGGCGAATCGCGGCTTTGTACAGGATGCGGTCGGCCTGGGCGCGGGTGGCACGCACAGCCGGGCCTTTGCTGCTGTTCAAAATACGAAACTGCACACCGGCTTCATCCGTGGCCGCCGCCATGGCACCACCCAAGGCATCGACTTCCTTGACCAGATGCCCTTTGCCAATGCCGCCGATCGACGGGTTGCAGCTCATTTGCCCCAGCGTTTCGATGTTGTGACTCAGCAGCAGGGTCTTGCAGCCCATGCGGGCCGCAGCCAATGCAGCCTCGGTCCCGGCGTGGCCGCCGCCGACGACGATGACATCGAAACATTGTGGATAAAGCATGGTAGCCAAACTAGATGAGGGGAAGGCAATCTGCTTGCCCTGCGCACTTGCGAAGGCGGGATTTTACCGATGCCTGCAAAAAGCGTATCACCCCCATGGCATAGTCAAAATTCAGGCCACAACAGAGGCACAATCCAGTCATCCACCATTCACTCCCCAAGTACAGGAATCGCCATGGCCTCCGGAAAAATACTCGTCGCCCAGGGCGGCGGCCCGACTGCTGTCATCAACCAGTCTTTAGTCGGCGTGGCGCTGGAAGCGCGCCGCTTTGCCCACATTGGCCATATCTATGGCGCGCACCACGGTGTGCGCGGCATTGTGGATGAGGATTTTGCCGACCTGACGCAGGAAACCAGCCATAACCTGGAGCTGGTCGCCAACACGCCGTCGAGCGCCTTGGGATCGACCCGAGACAAGCCCGATGAGGCCTACTGCCGCGAAATTTTCAAGGTGCTGCAGGCCCACAAGATTGGCCACTTTTTTTACATTGGCGGCAATGATTCCAGCGACACGGTGCGCATCGTCAGCCAGCAGGCGCGCGCGGCCAACTACCCGCTGCGCAGCATCCACATCCCCAAAACCATTGACAACGACCTGGTCGGCAACGATCACACCCCGGGCTTTCCGTCGGCGGCGCGCTTTGTCGCGCAGGCCTTTGCCGGAGCCAATCTCGACAACGCGGCGCTGCCCGGCGTCTATGTCGGCGTGGTCATGGGGCGCCATGCCGGATTTCTGACTGCAGCTTCGGCACTGGGCAAAAAATTTCCCGATGATGGTCCGCACCTGATCTATTTGCCCGAACGCACCTTTGTCATTGATCAGTTTCTGGCGGATGTCAAGGCCAGCTACGAGCGTCATGGTCGCTGCGTGATCGCCATTTCCGAGGGCATTCACGACACCTCGGGCACACCCATCACGGCGCTGTTGGCCAGGGAAATGGAGCATGATGCCCATGGCAACATTCAGCTTTCAGGCAATGGAGCGCTGGCCGATTTGCTGTGCGAAGAGATCAAGTCCAGGCTCAAGATCAAGCGTGTGCGCGGCGACACCTTTGGTTACCTGCAGCGCTCTTTCATTGGCTGCGTGTCGGACGTTGACCAGCGCGAGGCCCGCGAGGTGGGCGAAAAAGCCGTGCAATTTGCCATGTGGGGTGGCCACGACGGCTCGGTCGCCATCAAGCGCACCGGTTTTTACTCGGTCGATTACGAACTGCTGCCACTCGAAGCCGTGGCCGGTAAAACGCGGGTGATGGAAGACGAGTTCATTGCCCCCAGTGGCACCGATGTGACCGATGCCTTTCGCATGTACCTGCGCCCGCTGCTGGGTTCGGGCATGCCCGACGCCTTCAGGCTGCGCCACCACCCGGTCGAACGTGTGCTCAAAAAATGAATAGACAAAACCTGAAAATCCTGGTATTTGCAGGCAGCACGCGAGTCCAGTCCTACAACCGTCAACTGGCCAGGGTGGCCGCCGACATGGCCCGACAAGCCGGGGCCGAGGTCACGTTGCTGGAGCTCTCCAGCCTGGATATTCCGCTGTACAACGCTGACCTGGAAGCGCGCGGTACACCGGCAGATGTGATTCGCCTGAAAGAAATCCTGTATGAACACCCGGGCTGGATCATCTGCTCGCCCGAATACAACGGCAGCTACACCGCGCTGTTGAAAAACACGCTGGACTGGGCCTCCAGCCCGGTCAAGGATGACCCGCAATGGCGCCAGGGCAGCAAAGCCTTTAGTGGCAAGGTCGTCGGGCTGCTGGCCGCCTCGCCCGGCGCTTTGGGCGGCCTGCGCTCAATGCAACACCTGGCACCGCTGCTGCTCAACCTGAAATGCTGGGTGGCACCGCAGCAATTTGCCCTGAGCCAGGCCGCCAGCGCCTTCGATACCCGGGGTCAACTGCTGCTTGACCGACAGCAGGAAGGTGTTGCTTCGGTGGTCAAGCAGGTGCTATGGGCGAGCGAACGCCTGACACGAGCGCCTGAGATGTGACATCAAGCCCATTTTGGCAAGCTTGAGAGAGTCAGGTTAGCATGTGCTGGTTGACGAATGATGTCGACCTCAAACCACTTTTTATGGACATTTCATGAAGCTTTACTACTCTCCTGGGGCTTGCTCATTGGCAGCTCATATTGTTCTGAAAGAATCGGGCTTGGACTTTGATGCCATCGCAGCGCCCACCAAAACCCACAAGCTGGCCGATGGCACCGATTACTACACCATCAACGCATTGGGTTATGTGCCGTATCTGGTGCTCGATGATGGCCGCACCCTGCATGAAGTGGTCGCCATCGTGCAATACGTTGCCGACCAGGTGCCCGACAAACAACTGGTACCGGCCAACGGCAGCTGGGAGCGCTACAAGCTGCAGGAGTGGCTCAACACCATCGCGACCGAGCTGCACAAGGGGTTTTCACCGCTGTTCACACCGGGCATGCCCGCAGAAGTCAAGGAAATGGCCAGGACACGTTTGATGTCGCGTCTCACCTGGGTCAATGGTGAACTGGCGGACAAGCCATACCTGATGGGAGACACCTTCAGCGTGGCCGATGCTTATCTGTTTGTCGTTGCGGGCTGGGGCAAGCACGTGGCGGTGGATATCACTGGCTTGCGTCACCTGAGCGCATTCATGGCCCGTGTTGCCGGGCGTTCTGCAGTGCAGGCTGCGTTGCGCGCTGAAGGTTTGCTCAAATAGCCAGACCTTTGCCAAGACTGCACCAGGCCTTGGCATGATTCGCGAATAAAAAAGCCGCTGGATCACAGCGGCTTTGGCATTCAAGCGACACTTCAATCAATATTTGGCCTTAACCTGGCGCAATTGCTCCAATGTCACTGGTGGCATGTCGCCGCGCTGGCCAATGCCGTTCAAATTCCAATCATTGCCTTCGCCCACAACCCAGGCTTTGACAAGTTTTAGATTGGCCGCACGCTCGGCATCGGTTTCACCCAGATACTTGTACATGTTGCCCGGTTTGCCCTTGGCGTTGGGGTTGGTGCCGTCGTCCAGACGGCGCATAAGGGCGCCAGTGGAGGTGCCATCGACCAACACCCTGAGGTGCTCATAAGTATCCAAGCGCGGACCGACTTTGAGTTCCTTCTTGTACTTGTCTTCGTTCAGCTTGAACTCCTGCATGGTGGGAGCACCGGCTTCTGGCGTATGACATTCAGCACACAGTTTTTTGAACATGGGTGCAATGTCATTGCGGTAAGTCACATCGGCGGCCATGGCAGGCAATGCCAACACAGCACCAGCCAGAACGCATAGCAATTTAGATTTTGTCATCATGAACTCCTCTGTTGAAAAATGCTATTTTGACATAGTGGTGAAAAGCTCGGTCGGACTTGGACCCTCAGGTTCATTGTGGGCAATCCCGAAATGGCACTCGATACAGGTTTTACCTTCAGCCTTGCCTTTGGCATGACGCTTCTGGGCACTGGCAGACTGCAAATCCACACTCATCTTGTCAGCACGATGGCAACTGCGGCAAGTATGGGAATCGTTGGCTTTCATTTCTAACCAGACCCTTTGTGCCATGTGCGCACGTTTGGCCTCGAACTTTTCCGGTGTATCAATCGACGGTGAAATGTAGGTGTAATAAAGGTCTTTGGTGGCCTTGAGTTTGGCCAACACCAACGGACCCGGCTCGTGCGGGACATGACAGTCAGTGCAGATCGCCCGCACACCGGTTCGGTTGGTGTCATGAATGGTGCCCTTGTATTCTGCCAGGTTGTATGACATTTCATGACACCCCGTGCAGAACTCTTCAGTACTGGTAAATGCCAAAACATAAGCACCAGCGATTCCTACAGAGACGGAAAAGAGGAAGAGTGCGACCAATAATCCCAGCACCAACTTCCAACGCCGGCGCAAATTTTTGACAAGTTCAGACATCTTGATGGGCCTGCCTTAGCTGTTTAACGCGACAAAATGTATTGAGCCAGGTTCTTGATGGCGGCGTCATCACCCTTGGCTTTGACGTGGTTCTCTTCCTCACCATCCACCTTGATCTTGGGGCCGGTGGTCAAGTGAGTGACCAGCTTGGCTTCGGCATCTGCCTTGCCCTTGTATTTTTCTGCGACCTTTTTGTAAGAAGGACCCGATTTATCTTTGTCCACCGAATGGCATTTGGTGCACTTGTTGTCCTTGAGTGCAGCTTCGGCAGCTGCCACGTCAACGGCAGCCTGTGCGGCCATGGCACCGAAAGTCAGACCAGCAGCCATTAAAGCGCGCAAGAGATAGGAAAGTTTTGTGTTGCTCATTTGAATCCTCAAAAAAAGTTAAATGGTTGACAAGTAGCTAAGTCTACCAAGGCGCAATGCTACTCCCATCAAAATATCTGTGCGATCCTGATTTTTTGATGTAAATCAACTGATGTGTGTTTAAGTTCCGGGACCAGCAAAAAAAAAGGGACAAACCCTCGTTCTAAAGCGAATTTGCATTTAGGTTAGCATCATGCCCGTCAATTCTTCACTTTCCCGTCACTCATGTCCCTTCATGGATGTCTGACATCTTCTTGAAATACCCATGATTTTCAATCAAGCCAGCACCGAACAAGGCGATGCAGCCATCGCAACGTCAGCGCCTTGCGCGATCGCCCCTGTCACCGTTCCGCACTATCTGGAGTCCACTTACTGGTGGGCTTACACCCATCCCAACGCGGTGCGCGTGTTCGAGCGCCAATGGCTGGTCAACCTGATTTTGTGGGGTAATTTTTCCAGGCTGCGCGATCTGGCGCTGCAGGAAATGGGTGCAGTGATCAACGGTGACGTGCTGCAGGTGGCGTGCGTCTATGGCAACTTTACCGAGCATCTGCTGCGCCGCCTGGGCCCGCAGGGGCACCTGAATGTGATTGACGTGGCGCCCGTGCAAATCAGCAACCTGCATGCCAAACTGGGCCCGCAAAAGCAGCTCACGGTGCTGCAGCAGGATTCTTCGGCCCTGCAGTTCGCCGATGCCAGCCATGACACCACGGTGGTGTTTTTCCTGCTCCATGAACAACCCGCCGAGGTGCGGCGCAAAACGATTTCCGAGGCGCTGCGCGTGACCAAACCCGGCGGCAAGATTGTATTTGTGGATTACCACAAGCCCAGGGCCAGCAATCCGTTTCGTTATGTCATGGTACCTATCCTGACCACGCTGGAGCCATTTGCCATGGATTTGTGGAACGGTCAAATTGCCGATTGGCTGCCCTCGGACTGTCAAAACCTGGCGCTCGACAAGCAAACCTATTTTGGCGGGCTGTACCAAAAAGTCGTCATTAGGCGTTGATTCAGATCAATTTCAACGACCCGGCTTGACTTAAAATCTGCCGGTTTTGTTTTTTGCGACGGCACCGCCTTTGAAATCCCACCTTACCCTGTCTTTTTCCAAACTTGGTTGCATCAAGGGCGGACGACAGCTTTTCAAAAATGTGGACTGCGCGCTGTCACCCGGGCAGTGGCTGTATGTGGCTGGTGCCAATGGCGTCGGCAAAACCAGCCTGCTGCGCATGGTCTGCGGCCTGGCTCCGATCGAGGCAGGCGATATTATGTGGAACGGCACCCCGATTCATCAACAGCGCGAAGCCTACCGTCAGGACCTGTGTTATCTGGGGCACTTGAACGCCTTGCAGGAATCCATGACCGTCGATGAAAACCTGGCTTTCATGACCGCGCTGGGTGGCATTGCTGCAGATCAGATGCAAACCCAGGACGTGTTGGCACGTTTTGGCCTGCGCGGACGCGGCAGACAACTGGTGCGCCACTTGTCGCAGGGGCAAAAGCGACGGGTGGCCCTGTCCCGGCTGGCACTGAGTCCGGCCAGACTCTGGGTGCTCGATGAGCCTTATGTGGCCATGGACGAAGGCGGCATCGGCCTGTTGGCTGATTTGATTGCCGATCATCTTGCCAAGGGTGGGCTGGCCGTATTGACCAGCCACCAGCGCGTGCCGATCGGTCACGTGCCACCCCAAATGCTGGAGTTGCAAGCGCCATGAGCACGGCCGTGAAATCGGTCGGGCTCAGCCATGTCTTGCTGGCTGTGCTCAGGCGTGAACTTGCGCTGGGGTTCAGACAAAAAGGCGAGGTGCTGACACCGCTGGTGTTTTTTGTCGTGATTGCCAGCCTTTTTCCGCTTGGCGTCGGCCCGGAGTCCGCCTTGCTGCTGCGCATGGCCCCCGGTGTCTTGTGGGTCAGTGCCCTGCTCGCCGCCATGTTGTCATTGCAGCGCATGTTTGCCACCGATTACGCTGACGGCTCGCTGGAGCAGATGGCGCTGTCGAGCACACCGCTGGCTTTGCTGGTGCTGGCCAAGGCACTGGCCCACTTTCTGCTGGCAGGCTTGCCGCTGGTGTTGATGGCGCCGGTGCTGGGGCTGCAATTTGGCCTGGAGTCACGGGCGCTGGGCATTTTGATGCTGACTTTGTTGCTGGGAACACCCACCATGAGCCTGATTGGCAGCATTGGCGCAGCTTTGACTTTGGGCGTACGGGGTGCAGGGGTTTTGCTGTCATTATTGATCCTGCCGCTGTATATTCCAGTGCTGATTTTTGGCGCCGGTGCGGTCGAAGCCGATGCCGCCAGTTTGGGCATTGGTGGTCACTTGTCGTTGCTGGCGGCTTTGCTGGTACTCGCACTTTTTTTCTCTCCCTTGGCTACGGCGGCCGCATTGAGGATTTCCCTGGAATGAAAACACGTGTGATTCATTGGTTCAAGTTCTCTTCTCCGCAGAACTTCTATTACCTGGCCGGAAAAATGTGGCCCTGGTTTGCCGCGCTGGCTGCCGTGCTGACACTGATCGGCTTGTGGATTTCATTTTTTGTGGCGCCCGTCGATGCCCAGCAGGGTCAGGGTTACCGCATTATTTTTGTCCACGTGCCGGCCTCGCAGATGTCCATGTTCATCTATCTGGTGATGGCGGGATGGGCCGGCTTCGGGCTGGCGTTCAACACCCGGTTGTCGGGCATGATGGCCTCGGCGCTGGCGCCGACCGGTGCGCTGTTTGCCTTTTTGTCGCTGGTCACTGGCGCACTTTGGGGCAAGCCGATGTGGGGCGCCTGGTGGGTGTGGGATGCGCGCTTGACGTCCGAGCTGATCCTGCTGTTTTTGTATCTTGGCTTTCTGGCCCTGCAAGCCTCCATCGACGACCCGCGCCGCGCTGACAAGGCCTGTGCCATTCTGGCGCTGGTGGGTGCGGTGAACGTGCCCATCATCTATTTCTCGGTGAAATGGTGGAACACCCTGCACCAGGGCGCGTCGGTCTCATTGAAAGGCTCGTCAATGGCTTCAACCATGCTGACCGGGATGCTGATCATGGTCATTGCCTTCTGGATGTACGCCATTGCCATTGCCTTGGTGCGGGTGCGCAGCATTATTCTGGATCGGGAACGTCATACGGAGTGGGTCAAACATGCAGTGGCATAGCGTTGGAGAATTTTTGGACATGGGAGGCTACGCCTTCTATGTGTGGGGCAGCTTTGGCATCACGGCCGCTGTGGTCATCGCCGAAATCTGGCTGGTGCGGGCCAAACGCCGCGATATTTTGCGAAACCTTTTGAATGAAACCGACTCCCAGCGTGATTGAACCCACTCCATGACTATGAAACCTCGTCACAAACGCACGGCCATGATTGTTGGCGCCTTGGCCTCCATCGGTGTTGCCGCCTATTTTGTCCTCAATGCTTTTCAAAGCAACCTGGTATTTTTCTTCACCCCGAGCCAGATCGGTGCCGGTGAAGCACCGCAGAACCGCGCCTTTCGCGTTGGCGGCATGGTCAAAGAGGGCTCCGTCAAACGCGATAACCTGACCGTGTCTTTCATCGTTACCGATACATTGAAAGAAGTGCCTGTCAGCTACACCGGCATCCTGCCAGACCTGTTCAAAGAAGGCAAAGGCGTCGTTGCCCAGGGGAAACTGGGTGCCGACGGCAAATTCACTGCCTCGGAAGTACTGGCCAAGCATGATGAAAACTACATGCCACCCGAAGCCCAGCATGCGCTCGATCAGGCAGAAATTGAAAAAACAGGCAAATCCCTGAAGTAAACCAGGCTCCAGTTCCACCCTTGTTTCCCGCTCAACGTCACTTAACGCACCGAGACCCACCATGATTCCAGAACTTGGACATTTCGCACTGATTCTTGCCTTGCTGGTAGCTGCTGCTTTTGGTACCTTGAGTCTGGCTGGCGGCCAGCAAGGTCGTGCTGACTGGATGGCACTGGCACGACCAGGTGCCCAGGTTTTGTGGCTGCTGGTCGGTTTTTCTTTTTTATGCCTGGCCTATGCTTTTTACACCAATGACTTTTCCGTCCTTTACGTAGTCCAGCACTCCAACTCCCAGTTGCCCGACATCTACCGCTTTGCAGCCGTCTGGGGTGGCCATGAAGGATCCCTCCTGTTGTGGTTGCTGATGCTGTGCACCTGGATGATGGCGGTGTCACTTTTTTCGAGCCAATTGCCCGACGCCATGGTGTCCCGGGTGCTTGGCGTGCTGGCTCTGATCGCGGTGGGTTTTCTGCTCTTCATGCTGATCACTTCAAGCCCATTTGAGCGCCTGGTCGAGATTCCGGTGGACGGCCGGGACCTGAACCCGCTGTTGCAAGACCCCGGTCTGGTGTTTCACCCGCCGATGCTCTACATGGGTTATGTCGGCATGTCGATCCCATTTGCCTTTTCAATTGCCGCCCTGCTCAACGGACGCCTCGACGCCGCCTGGGCACGCTGGACCCGCCCGTGGGCGACTGCCGCCTGGATCTGCCTGACGATTGGCATTGCCATGGGTTCCTGGTGGGCTTATTACGAATTGGGCTGGGGCGGCTGGTGGTTCTGGGACCCGGTCGAAAATGCGTCATTCCTGCCCTGGCTGGTGGGCACGGCTTTGATGCACTCGCTGGCAGTCACCGAGAAACGCGGTCTGTTCAGAAGCTGGACCATCATGCTGTCGCTGATTGCGTTCTCGCTAAGTCTGCTTGGCACCTTCCTGGTGCGCTCAGGGGTGCTGACATCGGTCCATGCATTTGCCAGTGACCCGAAGCGCGGCGTTTTCATCCTGCTGTTTCTGGCCGTGGTGGTGGGAAGTTCATTGGTTTTGTTTGCCGCCCGTCAAGGCAAAGTCCGTTCCGGTGGTTCGTTCTCGCTGCTTTCCCGCGAAACCTTTTTGCTGGTCAATAATGTGTTGCTGACCACAGCCGCCGCTGCGGTGTTGCTGGGCACGCTATACCCGCTGGTCATTGATGCGCTGAATCTTGGCAAGTTGTCAGTGGGACCGCCGTACTTCAACTCCGTCTTTGCACCCATCATGATGCCGGTGCTGCTGTTCATGGTGATTGGCAGCTATGCCCGCTGGAAAAGCGACACGGTAGCTGAGCTCACCAGAAAAATGCGTCCCATTGCCATGATCTCGGTGCTGCTGGGTTGTTCAGCGCCTTTGCTGGCAGGTGAATGGTCAGCCCTGGTCGCCATAGGCCTGACCCTGGCGATCTGGATCGTGCTGGGTTCAGCCGCCCAGATTTACCGCCAACTCAAGGACACGGTGAACTGGAAATCCACCCCGATTTCCTATTGGGGCATGCATGTGGCACACATCGGCATTGCCGTCTGTGTGGTCGGCATCACCATGGTCAAGGGCTACGAACTTGAAAAAGACGTGCGCATGACCATAGGCGACACGGTTGAAGTGGGTGGTTACACCTTCCGCCTGACGGGCATCAACGAAGTGCCCGGTCCCAATTACAAGGCCGACCGCGCAAGCGTCGAGTTGATCAAGGGTGACAAGGTGTTGCGCGTGCTGTATCCCGAGAAACGCGCTTATTTTTCGTCCACCATGCCCATGACCGAAGCGGCCATTGACACCAGGTTTACGCGTGACGTGTATGTCTCCCTGGGCGAAAAGCTCGAAGGCGAGGGCAAGCCCGCCTGGGCCATGCGCGTTTATTACAAACCTTTTGTTGCCTGGATCTGGTTTGGCTGCCTGTTCATGGCCATTGGTGGTGCGATGGCAGCGCTGGACAAGCGTTACCGCAAAAAAGTGGCTGCCAAATCAAAACTGGCTGACTTGAAGGGCGCAGCAGCATGAAAAAAGGTCTGATCCCTCTGGGCATCTTTGTTGTCCTAGTGATATTTCTGGCGATCGGACTGACGCGTGACCCGCATGAGATTCCTTCACCATTGATCGGCAAACCCGCGCCCGCCTTCACCGCGCCCGTGCTTGGCAAGCCGGGTGAAACTTTTTCGAACAAGGACATGCTGGGTCAGGTCTGGTTGCTCAACACCTGGGCGTCGTGGTGCGTGGCTTGCCGCCAGGAACATCCTTTGCTGGTTGAATTTGTCAAGACCAACCCGCTGGTGATCGTCGGGCTGGACTACAAGGACAAGGAAGCCGATGGCCTGCAATGGCTGGCTCGCTATGGCAACCCGTACACCCACACCATTGTTGACGCGGACGCCAAAATCGGCATCGACTTTGGCGTCTATGGCGTGCCGGAGAGCTTTCTGATCGACAAACAAGGCATCATTCGTTACAAACAGATTGGGCCTTTCACACCCGAGACCTTGCGTGACAAACTGGTGCCGCTGCTCAAGGAACTGCAGTCATGAGGTTCCTGCTGATTCTTTTTCTTGTCCTTCAAGGCGTCATCGGTGCCCACGCCGAAGAAGCTGCACCCTTGGCAGAAGACCCGGTGGTGGAGCAGCGACTGATCACCATCGCCGAGGAATTACGCTGTCTGGTGTGCCAGAACGAGTCTCTGGCCGGCTCGCGTGCTGACCTGGCCAATGACCTGCGCCGGGAAGTCCGCATCCTGATCCGGTCCGGCAAATCGGATGCCGAAATCAGAGAGTATCTGGTCAATCGCTATGGTGACTTCGTGTTGTACCGTCCACCTGTCAAGCCAACCACCTGGCTGCTCTGGTTTGGCCCATTGTTGTTGTTGATCGGTGCCATCTGGTTATTGGTCAGCGTCATCAAGCGCAATCAAAAACAAAAAGATACGCCTGTGCTCGATGCAGAAAAGCGCGCCAAAGCACAAGCACTACTACAAGAAACTGACTCTTCCAAATGAATGTATTTATTGGTATTTCGGCGCTAATGACGCTGCTCGTCGTTGCCTGGTTGATTCGTCCGCTGCTGGTCAAATCCAAGGGTGAGGGCGTGTCCAGCGAAAAACTCAACGCGGCCATCCACCGTGACCAGCTTCAGGCCCTTGAAGGGGATCTGGCGCGCGGTGTGATCAGCCAGCAGGACTTCGAGACCACCCGCGATGAACTGCAATTGCGTCTGCTTGACGACACTGAAAGCTATGAACCAGCACCGGGTCATGACAACAGCGTTGGCTTCTGGACGCCGCCGCGCCTAGCCGCCGCCATTGGTGTGAGTCTGCCTGTATTGGCACTTGGCCTGTACCTGCAACTGGGTGCCCCGATGGCGATCAACCCTCCGGTTGCCAAAGTCATCTCTGAAGACCCGCAAGTCAAGCAAATGCTCGACTCTCTGGCGGCCAAACTGCAAGCCAACCCTGACAACCCTCAGGGCTGGGCCATGATGGCCCGCTCCTACAAGGTGATGGGACGCTATGAAGAGGCCAGGCAAGCCTTCGAGCGGGCAGGCGACTATATCAAGTCCAATCCCGACATGATGGTCGACTACGCCGAATTGCTTGGCATCATGGCCGGCAACAATTTTGTTGGCGAGCCTCAGCAAATGGTCGAGCAGGCGCTCAAGATTAATCCAGAGCATCCCATGGGCCTGATGATGGCGGGTGTGGCTGCCTATCAAAGCGGCGACTTTCAAGGTGCTGTGACGCGCTGGGAAAAATTGCTAAGCCTGTTGCCACCAAATTCCCAGGATGCACAACAAATCCAGGCCAACATCGCCGACGCCCGCGGCAAAGCCGGATTGCCTGCAGCAGACGGCAACCTGCTGCCCCCAGTGCCAGCAACGGCGGCTGAAGGCATGACCCCCGATATGGTCAACCAGATGGTCGACCGGCTGGCGGCGCGCCTGAAAGACAACCCGGACGATCTGGCTGGCTGGGCGCGTCTGGCACGCGCCTACAAGGTGCAAGGGCGGCTGGACGAGGCAGCCGATGCCTATGCCAAAACTGGCTCACTGTTGGACACTGACCCTGATGTGCTGACCCAGTATGCTGACACCTTGGCCATGCGTGCCAAAACCCTACAAGGTAAACCCACTGAACTGGTTGAAAAGGCCCTGAAGATTGATCCCAAACACCCGATGGCGCTCATGATGGCCGGTCAATCGGCATATCAGAGCGGCAATTACGCCAAGGCGATTGGACATTGGCAATCGGCTTTGTCGATTCTGCCGGCCAATTCCGCCGATGTGGAACCGATCAAGGCAGAAATAGCCGATGCCAAGCTGAAGTTAAACGCCCAAGGCAAACCCTAGCTGCAGGTTCTTTGAAAAAAGGCCCGGAATTTCCCGGGCTTTTTTTTAAATGTTCAGTGTATAAACTTGTGGATAAAAATCCTTTAACCACCTTGTTATCCACAGAATAAATTTTTTTATGAAACTTTTCCTGATTTCGCATACACCCGTGAAGCAGGGTCACGCACAAGCAAAGACATAACTCAAGTTATTGATTTAATTTATCAAAATGATCTTATCCAAAAAAACCTGGAAGATCTATCTACTACAACTACATTCGATAATAGAAATAAATAAAGACAGTAAACAAAACTCTCAGCCTTAGTAAGAAAATTTTTAAAATACAAAAATGCCTGTGCATAGAGTCAATAAAATTGAGCCACCGACATTTTTGACAGTTTGATCAAGTAACATTTGGATCTTGACGCGATCAAGCATGGATCCCAACCCTGTCATTGCGGCAAATTTTTAATTTTTACCCTGGTCACGTGGCTCATTCCTTCGAAATCAAAAGTGCTCAGTTGCCGTTGGTCGCCTTGCTGCTCAAGACCGATGACATTGCATTGATTACCGACGACCTGGTGGCTCAGTTCGGCCCTGATAGCCAGAGTCCCGACTTTTTTGATCACGATGCTTTGGTGCTGGATTTTTTGCAGCTCGACATTCGGGACATTGACCTTTCGCTGCCTGCCTTGCTGGCTGCTCTGGAAAAGTGTCGCCTCAAACCCGTCGCCTTTCGCCATGCCACAGCATCAGCTGCCGCCGCTGCTTTGGCGAGCGGTTTGGTCGAGGCGCCAGCAGAATTGCCGCGTGGCAAGCCGTTCAATGTCAAAAAGAATGCTGATCCACCCGTGATCGAGACCGTGCGGGAGGTGGTTCGGGAAGTGGTGCGTGAGGTTCCGGGGCCGGCCACCTTGGTGATCGACAAACCTTTGCGCTCGGGCCAGAAAATTTACGCTCGGGGTGCCGATCTGGTGGTCCTGGCCATGGTCAACATGGGGGCTGAAGTGGTGGCCGATGGCAATATCCACGTCTATGCGCCCTTGCGCGGCAAGGCCATGGCAGGCGCCAGCGGCAATACCCAGGCCAGAATTTTTTCTTTATGTCTGGAGCCGGAACTGGTTTCCATTGCCGGGGTGTACCGCACCAGCGAAAATCCTCTGCCACAGCATATTCATGGCAAGCCGGCGCAAGTTCGCTTGAGCCACGACGGTCAAGACAAATTGCTCTTTGATGCACTCAATCCGTAAACCCCTCTGAAAGAATTTTCCAATATGGCAAAAATTATTGTGGTGACTTCTGGCAAGGGCGGGGTGGGCAAAACCACCACCAGTGCCAGTTTTTCAACCGGTCTGGCCATGCGCGGCCACAAGACCGCCGTCATCGACTTCGACGTCGGTTTGCGCAACCTTGACCTGATCATGGGCTGCGAGCGCCGCGTGGTGTATGACCTGATCAACGTCATCCATGGCGAAGCCAACCTGAATCAGGCGCTCATCAAGGACAAGCAATGCGACAACCTGTATGTGCTGGCCGCCTCGCAAACGCGTGACAAGGAAGCCTTGACGCAAACCGGGGTTGAAAAAATTCTGGCCGACCTGGCCGCCATGGACTTTGAATACATTGTCTGTGACTCGCCTGCAGGCATCGAGACCGGTGCCTTGATGGCCATGCATTTTGCCGACGAGGCCCTGGTGGTGACCAACCCGGAAGTTTCTTCGGTGCGTGACTCCGACCGGATTCTGGGCATACTCTCCAGCAAAACCCGGCGCGCCATGCAAGGGCTTGAACCCGTCAAGGAGCATTTGCTGATCACCCGTTACAACCCGTCCCGGGTCAACCAGGGGCAAATGCTGTCATTGCAGGACATCAAGGATATTTTGCGCATCAAGCTCATTGGCGTGATTCCCGAGAGCGAATCGGTGTTACAGGCTTCCAACCAGGGTGTGCCGGCCGTGCACATGGAAGGCAGCGACGTGTCAGAGGCCTACAAGGACGTGATTGACCGTTTTCTGGGCGAAGACAAGCCGTTGCGCTTTACCGAGCCACCCAAACAGGGTTTGCTCAAACGCCTCTTTGGAGGAAGGTAAGGCCATGTCTTTTTTCTCATTTTTTCTGGGCGAGAAAAAGAAAACCGCCAGCCTTGCCAAAGAGCGTTTGCAAATCATTCTGGCGCATGAACGCAATGGCCGCAGCCCTGCCACGCCGGATTATTTGCCTGACCTGCAACGTGAATTGATTGCTGTCATCAGCAAATACATCAAGATCAATCCTGATGACATCAAGGTCAACCTGGAGCGCCAGGACAATCTGGAAGTGCTGGAAGTCAAGATCGAGTTGCCTGACTCGCGTTGAACCCCGGCTTCTATTGAACTTTTTTACATTTAAATGACTTGGATCAAATAAATTTGAATCAACATCCACGAAGGTAAAACCCACAACGCTTACCATTTGTCAATCCAATGCAAATGCAAGCGTGAAATCAACTTCTCCCATCCTGTTTACCGGCTGACTGGTGCCTCATGCTGGCCCAGTTTTTACAGTTTTTATTCTCTGGCATCACTGTCGGGGCAACCTATGCACTGGCCGCGCTGGGTTTCACGCTGATTTACAACGCCAGCAACGTCATCAACTTCGCGCAAGGCGAATTCATCATGCTGGGCGGCATGCTGGCGGTGTATTTCAGCCAGGCCGGCTTGCCCTTGCCAGTGGCGCTGGTTCTGGCCATTGTCGTTCCTGCCCTGGTGGGAGTGGTGGTCGAAAAGCTGGCGATCGAGCCCGTCAAGGGCGCAGAGCCGGTCACCCTGATCATCATCACCATTGGTGCTTCCCTGGTGATCCGGGGGCTGATCCAGGTCTGGCTGGGCAAGGGAACATTCAGCCTGCCGGCATTCTCAGGTGACGAGCCGCTGCTCATTCTGGGTGCCACGCTGATGCCGCAAAGCCTCTGGGTGCTGGGTGTCACTGCGCTGGTGGTGCTGGGGCTCTGGTATTTTTTCAATCGAACCTTGCATGGCAAGGCGATTCTGGCAACCTCCCACAATCGACTGGCAGCCGAGCTGGTTGGCATCAACACCAACTGGGTTCTGTTCATGAGTTTTGCCCTCTCGGGTGCGCTTGGCGCCGTGGGCGGTATTCTGCTTGCGCCGATCACGCTGACATCCTACGACGTAGGTGTCATGCTGGGTCTGAAAGGGTTCGTGGCAGCCGTGGTGGGGGGGTTGGGCAATGGCCTGGGTGCCGTGCTGGGTGGTTTGCTGGTGGGTATCCTGGAGGCCATGGGCGCTGGCTACATCTCTTCGTCGTACAAGGACGCGATGCCATTTGTACTGATTCTTCTGATTCTGTTTTTCAAGCCGCGCGGCCTGTTCGGCGGCCAATCGACCGAGCGGGTCTGAGCATGCGCCATCACCCATTTTTCGGTCTTTACCTCATCATGGCGGTATTGCTGGTTTTGCCGTTTGTGCTGCCGAACAGTTTTTACATGGATCTGGCCATCCGCATGGCGATCAACGCGGTGATCGTGCTGAGCCTGAATCTGCTGATTGGTTTTGCCGGTCAGATCAGTCTGGGACACGCCGGTTTTTTAGGCATTGGCGCCTACGCTTCGGCGGTCCTGCCAACCCACTTTGGCTGGCACCCGCTGCTGGCCATGGGCGCAGGGGCCGCATCTGCCGGCTTGCTGGCGGCCGTGCTGGCTCGGCCCATTTTCAAACTCAAGGGGCATTACCTGGCAATGGCCACGCTGGGCCTGGGCATCATCATCAACATTGTGGTGCGCAACGAGGCTGGCCTGACCGGCGGACCCGACGGCATGCCGGTGCCCGCCATGACGCTGCTGGGTTACGAGCTCGCAGGCGACCAGCTCTGGTATTGGCTGACGGCCCTGGTCCTGTCGATGGCCATCTGGTCATCGCTCAACCTGATCGACTCTCCGTTTGGACGGGCCTTGCGGGCTTTGCATGGTTCAGAAGTGGCAGGCCAAGTGGTTGGGGTCGATGTGGTGCGCTACAAGGTCACCATTTTTGTGGTCTCGGCGGTGATTGCCAGCATCATGGGCAGCATGACGGCCCACTATGTGGGTTTCGTGACCCCGAATCTGGCGGACTTCTTTCACTCGCTCGAACTGGTCACCATGGTGGTGATCGGCGGCATGGCCTCCGTCTACGGCTCGGTGGTGGGCGCCGTCCTGCTGACCGCCCTGCCGCAGGCACTGACCTCGTTCGAGGGCTGGGAAACGGTGGCGTTTGGCACCATCCTGATGTTGTGCATGATCTTTTTGCCAAAGGGCCTGGTGCCCACGCTGGCGGCCAGATTCGGCAGGGGTGAATAGCCATGGCACTGCTTGAAGTCAACCAGCTCTCGATTCATTTTGGCGGTGTCAAGGCGGTCCAGAACGTGAGTTTCAGCATTGACGCAGGCATCGTCTACGCGGTCATCGGTCCCAATGGCGCCGGCAAAACCACCCTGTTCAATCTGATCACCGGCATCTACACGCCGACCAGCGGCACGATCAAGCTCGACGGTGAAGCCATCGGCGGCAAATCGCCCAACGAATTGGCGCAACGCGGCGTTGCCCGCACCTTTCAAAATCTGCAAATCTGCATGAACATGAGCGCCATCGAAAATGTGATGGTGGGTGCCCATTTGCGTCTTGACCGCAATTTTTTCAAAGCCGCCTTGCGCTGGCCCGCCATCCGTGCGCGCGACCGCGAATTGCGGCAACAGGCGGCCGATCTGATGTGTTTTGTCGGCTTGCAGGATTATCTGCAGGCGCGTGCCGACAGCATGCCCTACGGCGCGCTCAAGCGCCTTGAAATTGCCCGTGCCCTGGCCATGCAGCCGCGCCTGATCTTTTTGGACGAACCCGCCGCTGGCCTCAACACCAAGGAAACCCAGGACGTGGATGCGCTGGTGCGCAAGGTGGCAGATTCGGGCATCACGGTGGTGCTGGTGGAGCACGACATGAAGATGGTGATGAACCTCTCCGATCGCATCCTGGTGCTGGATTACGGCAAGAAGCTGACCGAAGGGACGGCGCAGGAAGTGCGCAGCAACCCCGACGTGATCACCGCCTACCTGGGCGCGCACGCCTGAGCAACCCGCACCATGGACGCTCTGCGCATCATCAGCGAAGACCACAACAACCTGTGGCGCATGGCGACCACGGTGGACCAGCTGGCGCTTGAACTTGAAGACGGTGGCGCGCTGACGCCAGATTTTCTGGGCCCGGTGCTCGATTACATCGCGCAGTTCGAGGAACGCGTTCACTACCCGAAAGAAGACGATTTCCTGTTTCGCTTTCTGCGCCTGCGTTGTCCCGAAGTCACTCACAAACTCGATGGTCTGGAGCGCGAGCACGGGCAGTCAGCCGCCCGGCACGCGACCCTGCGCAGCGGCATGGCTGATGCGATGGCCGGAATATCATCAGGTGCAACACTGGCCAGACAACTGCGCCGCTACACGGCCGATCTGAAGGCGCATATCCTGACCGAAGAAAAGCAGTTGCTGCCACTGGCGCATCAAAGGCTTCTGCCAGAGGATTGGCGCGAAATCAACCGCGCCTTTCATGATCCGGAGCACCCGCTGTTCGGCGAGGCCGCGCAGGCCGAGTTTCGCGAGTGGTACCACCGCATCGTCAGCGTGGCACCCGAGTCGCTTGGGCTGGGTGGCAAAAGCGCAGGCCATCTGCCGGGCGGGGCCAGCCCGGCTCAGGCTGAAGTGCTGCTGCGCGTGCAGGACCTGGTGTCGTGTTATGGTCGCATCAAGGCCCTCAAAGGCATCAGCATCGAGGTGCGCCGCGGCGAAACAGTGGCGCTGGTCGGTGCCAACGGTGCCGGCAAAACCACATTTTTGCGAACCCTCTCGGGCGTGCAGCCCATGAGCGCCGGCAGCATTGTTTTCGATGGCGAAGACATCAGCCGGCTGCGCTCTGACAAGCGCGTGCGCCGTGGCATTTGCCAAAGCCCTGAAGGTCGCCAGGTGTTCGGGCCCTTGTCGATCGAGGACAACCTGCGGCTGGGGGCTTACACCCAGCCGCGTCACCAGGTGGAGGGTGACATGGAAAAGATCTTCACCATGTTTCCGATCCTCAAGGAAAAACGCCTGCAGCCGGCTGGCACCCTGTCTGGCGGCCAGCAACAGATGCTGGCCATTGGCCGCGCCCTGATGGGCCGTCCGCGCCTGTTGCTGCTCGACGAGCCTTCCATGGGTCTGGCGCCGCTGCTGGTGCAAGAGGTGTTCGATGTCATCAAGACGCTGAAAAACCAGGGCATGACGATTCTGCTGGTCGAGCAAAACGCATTGGCGGCACTGGACATTGCCGACCGCGCCTATGTGCTTGAGACCGGTTGCGTGACCCTGACCGGCACCGGCAACGAACTGGTGCGCAACGACCAGGTGCGCGCCGCTTACCTGGGCATGTGATGAACTGGAACAGGCCATGAAACCACAACATCCCGACGCACAGCAGCTGGCGCAGGACGTGGCTGCCGCCATGTGGCAGCGCGACGCCACCGCGCGGGCGCTGGGCATGTGTCTGCAAAGCATTGCGCCGGGCGCAGCGCTGGCGTCGATGCCGGTGCGCGCAGACATGGTCAACGGCCACCATATTTGTCACGTCGGTCTGATGTTCACCCTGGCCGACACCGCCTTTGCCTACGCCTGCAACAGCTACAACCACAACACCGTGGCATCGGCGTGCCATATCGATTTTCTGGCGCCCGCCAAGGAAGGCGATATTCTTGAGGCTGAGGCCATCGAGCGCTCAAGGTCGGGACGCACCGGTGTTTATGATGTCTGCGTGCGGGTGCAAGGCGGCAAAACCGTGGCCTTGTTTCGTGGCAAGAGTTACCGTATCAACGGGACAGTGATGGCCGATCTGGAGCAGGCCGCGCACGTTCCAACACAATGAGGAGAAAAGACCAGCATGAAAGCCAATCAAGCACATCCCGGCGACCTTGAGCCGATCGAGACGGCCAGCCGCGACGAAATTTCTGCCCTCCAATTGCGGCGCCTGCAATGGTCGGTGCGCCACAGCTACGACCAGGTGGCCGCCTTCAGGCAAAAATGCGATGCCAAAGGCGTGCATCCGGATGACCTCAGGACACTGGCAGATCTGGCCAAATTCCCGTTTACCACCAAACTCGATTTGCGCGACAACTACCCGTTTGGCCTGTTTGCCGTGCCGCGCGATCAGGTGGTGCGGGTACACGCCTCGTCGGGCACCACCGGCAAGCCGATCGTGGTCGGCTACACCCGGCAAGACATCGACACCTGGGCCGATCTGATGGTGCGCTCGATGCGCGCCGGCGGTGCCAGAGCCGGCGACATCTGCCACAACGCCTATGGTTACGGCCTGTTCACCGGCGGTCTGGGTGCCCACTATGGCGCTGAAAAATTGGGCTGCATGGTGGTGCCGATGTCGGGTGGGCAAACCGAGAAACAAGTGCAGTTGATTCAGGATTTCAAACCCGACATCCTGATGGCCACACCGTCGTATTCACTGGTGCTGGCTGAAGAATTCGAGCGACTCGGGGTGGCGCCGCAGGATATCTCGCTGAGGATCGGCTTTTTTGGCGCCGAACCCTGGGGCGAGGGCATGCGCGCCGAGATCGAGAAAAAACTGGGCCTCGACGCCATCGACATCTATGGCCTGACCGAAGTGATCGGCCCTGGCGTGGCCTGCGAATGCATCGAATCCAAAGATGGCCCGGTGATCTGGGAAGACCATTTCTACCCCGAAATCATCAACCCCGAAACCGGCGAAGTGTTGCCCGACGGTGAACCCGGTGAGCTGGTGTTTACCTCGCTGAGCAAACAGGCCATGCCGGTCATTCGTTACCGCACCCGTGACCTGACGCGGCTGTTGCCGCCCACGGCGCGCAGTTTTCGCCGCCTGGACCGCCTGACCGGACGCTCGGACGACATGCTGATCATCCGTGGCGTGAATGTGTTTCCGACGCAAATCGAAGAGCAGATCATGCGCGACAAACGGCTCTCCGGCAACTACCAGATCATTCTCAGCCGTGATGGCCACCTCGACCAGCTCGAGGTGCGCTGCGAGCTGCAGCGTGAGGTCTCCGAGCAGTTGTCGGAGTCTGATGTGGCGGCTATTGGCAAAGCCTTGCAGCACCACATCAAGACCAACATTGGCATTTCGACACGCATCACGGTGCTGAAATTCAATTCGATCGAGCGCACCCTGGCGGGCAAGGCTCGGCGCTTGTTTGACGTGCGGCCCAAACTGATTTGATGTAGGTGGGTATTTTTTTAACTAAAGGAGACAAACTCATGACATTCCCGATGAAGAAACTGTTCGCTGGTGCTGCCCTGGCACTGGGCACCCTGGCTGCAATGGCTGCCGAGCCGATCAAGGTCGGCTCGGTGCTGTCAGTCACCGGTCCGGCCGCCTTTCTTGGCGACCCCGAGCTCAAGACCCTGCAGATGTACGTGGAAGACATCAACCACAAGGGCGGCGTGCTGGGGCGACCCCTGCAGTTGATTCACTACGACGACGGCAGTGATGCCGGCAAGGCCAATGGTTTTGTCAAGCGCCTGATCGACGATGACAAGGTCGACGTGCTGGTGGGCGGCACCACCACCGGAGCCACCATGTCGATGGTGCCGCTGGTTGAAAAAGCCGCCATTCCCTTCATCTCGCTGGCCGGCGCGGTGGTGATCATCGAGCCGGTCAAAAAATGGGTCTTCAAGACCCCGCACACCGACCGCATGGCCGCCGAGAAAGTCTTTGACGATCTCAAGAAACGCAGCCTCACCAAGGTCGCCCTGTTGTCTGAGACCAGCGGTTTTGGCCAGTCCGGCAAAAAGGAAACCGAAGCCGTGGCGGGCAAGTATGGCATCACCTTGGTGGCCAGCGAAACCTACGGACCCAAAGATACCGACATGAGTCCGCAACTCACCAAGATTCGCAACACCGCCGGTGTGCAGGCCGTGTTTGTGTTTGGTCTGGGCCAGGGGCCGGCCATCGTCACCAAGAACTACAAGCAGCTCGGCATGACGCTGCCGCTGTACCAGTCGCATGGTGTCGCCTCTGAAGAATTCATCAAACTCGCCGGGGCCGCCGCCGAAGGCGTGCGCCTGCCCGCCGCGTCGCTGCTGATTGCCGACAAACTGGCGGCCAGCAACCCGCAGAAGCCAGTGGTCACCGGCTACAGGAAAGCCTTCAACGAGAAGTGGAAAAGCGATGTCTCGACCTTTGGCGGACACGCTTATGACGGGCTGATGCTGGCGGTCAATGCCATCGAACGCGCCGGCGGCACCGACAAGGCCAAGGTGCGCGACGCGCTGGAGGCCACCAAGGGGTTCATCGGCACCGGTGGCGTGGTCAACATGTCGGCCACCGACCACATGGGCCTGGACTTGTCGGCTTTCAATCTGCTTGAAATCAAAAATGGCGACTGGTCGCTGGTGCAGTAAGCAATAGCGCCAGCCTGCAGGAGAAGTTATGTCTGAAGTCATTTTGCTGGGCGACGAGGCGGTGGCGCGCGGCGCCATCGATGCCGGCATCAGTGCCGCTTTTGCCTACCCCGGCACACCCTCCACAGAAATCTACCAGACCGTCGAGGACCACGCCAAGAAGCATGACCTGGGCGTGCGCGGCATGTGGTCGACCAACGAGAAGGTGGCGCTGGAAGAGGCAGTCGGTGTGTCTTACGCCGGGCGGCGCGTGCTGGTGTCGATGAAGCACGTCGGGCTGAACGTGGCGGCTGACCCGTTCATGAACGTGGCCGTTTCCGGCACGCATGGCGGGCTGGTGCTGGTGGTGGCCGACGATCCCGGCATGCACAGCTCGCAAAACGAGCAGGATTCACGCTACTTTGCCGACTTTGCCATGGTGCCGTGTTTTGAGCCGAACGACCAGCAGCAGTGCTACGACTTCACCCGTGAGGCCTTCGAGCTGTCCGAAAAGTTGCAGGTGCCGGTGCTGTTGCGACTGGTGACGCGGCTGGCGCACAGCCGCGCCCGCGTCAAGCTGGCGCCGCCGCGCGCGCAAAATACGGCCAATTTCGTGGCTGACCCGACACGCTTCATTCTGCTGCCAGCCAACGCCCGGCGGGCTTACGGCCAGCTCATTGACAAGCAAAAATCACTGCAGGCGTTTTCCGAGGCGCATCCGGTCAACGCGCTCACGCTGCGTGGCAGCCAGCGCCCTGGCATCCTGGTCAGCGGGCTGGCCTGGAACTATCTGCAGGAGGCGCTCGGTGCGCAATTGCAGGATTACAACCTCCTGTGCATCGGCTTTTACCCGCTGCCGGTGAAGAAAATACGGCAATTGATGGATGCCTCCAGCACGGTCTGGGTGGTGGAAGAAGGCTACCCGTTCATCGAGCGCTATGTGAGCGCCCTGGGGCTGATGACCGAGCGCCCGATCCGTGGCAAGCTCACTGGCGACCTGCCGCGCATGGGTGAGTTGTCGCAAGACGACATCAAGCGCTGCTTTGGCTTGCCCGTGAGCCGCTCGCTGCAGATTCCCGGTCTGACCGAGGTGCTGGTGGGGCGCCCGCCGAGTCTGTGCGACAAGTGCCCGCATACCGATTCCTACCTGGCCATCAACGAGGTGATTGCCGAAGTCAATCCCGACATGCGGGTGATGGGCGACATTGGCTGCTACACGCTGGGCGCCGTGGGCCCGCTCAAAGGCATCCACTCCTGCCTGTGCATGGGGGCGTCCATCGGAATGGCCATCGGCGTGGTGCATGCGGGCATGGCGCAGGCCATTTGCGTGATTGGCGACGGCACCTTCACCCATTCGGGGCTGGCGCCACTGCTGGATGCGGCGCGCGACAACACCAACATCAAGGTGTTCATTCTGGACAACAGCATCATCGCCATGACCGGCGGCCAGCCGACTTCAGCGACCGACGAGGAAGTGGTCAACCTGGTGGCTGGCCTGGGGGTGCCGCGCGAGCACATCCGCATCGTGGTGCCTTCGCCGCACAAAAAGCACCACACCCAGGAAACCATCCGCGAGGAACTGGCCTACGTGGGCCTGTCCGTCATCATTGCCCGGCGCGCCTGCGTGACTTACGCCAAGGAGATCAAGGACATCAAGGAAACCCGCGACGAGAAGCGCCACAGCAAGGCGGTGAGTGCATGAATTACGACCTGGTGGTGTGCGGGGTGGGCGGTCAGGGCGTGCTGACCATGGCGGGGGTGATCGATCACGCCATCCATGCGGCGAACCTGCACCTCAAACAGTCCGAGGTGCACGGCATGGCGCAGCGCGGCGGCGCGGTATCGGCCTTTGTGCGCATTGCCGACCAGCCGGTGGCCAGCGACCTGATCGGCGATGGCTGCGCCAGCATGGTGCTGTCGGTCGAGCCCCTGGAAGCGCTGCGCTACATCCATTTGCTGCGCCCGGATGGATGGATCGTGACCGACATCACGCCGATGATCAACGTGGACAACTACCCGTCCATGGAGTCCCTTTACCGGGTGCTGTTTTCCGCGCCGCGGCTGGTGGCGCTCGACGCCGCGCGGCTGGCCAAAAACGCCGGCAGCGTCAAGGTGCAGAACACCGTGGTGCTGGGGGCGGCGGCCATGCATTTGCCCTTGCCCGCTGAACTGTTCGAGAACCAGTTGCGCCGCCTTTTTTCGCGCAAGGGCGAGCGCATCGTCAATGCCAACATCAACGCTTTTCGCATGGGTGATGCGGCCAGCCGCTTTGCCGCCGCACTGGTCACGGCCGGGGTGGCATCCGAAGTGGTGGCCCGGGTGGTATCGCGCATAGCCTTCGAGCCGCACCCGGTGTCAGCGCCCGGTGTGGCCGCCTGGTGCCAGCGACTGTTGTACCCCGACGCGGCCCGGCTTGCCGCGAGCCTGTTCGAGGTGGATGAAGCCCTGTCACCCGAGGTCGTGCCCCTGCTGTGAGTGTCAACGCCCGGGCTGCCAGCGCCTGAGCAGCAGCGCGTTGCTCATCACGCTCACCGAACTCATGGCCATGGCGGCACCGGCCATGACCGGGTTCAGGAAACCAGAAGCCGCCAACGGAATACCGGCCACGTTGTAGACAAAGGCCCAGAACAGGTTTTGTCGGATTTTGGCCACGGTGCGGTCGGAGATGTCCAGCGCTGCGGCCACCAGTGCCAGGTCACCGCGCATCAGCGTGATACCCGCCGCATGCATCGCCACATCGGTGCCACCGTCCGCATTGGCCATCGCCATGCCGACATCGGCCGCAGCCAGCGCCGGCGCATCGTTGACGCCATCACCAACCATCACCACCGTCAGGCCTTGCTGCCTGAGAGCTGCAATCTGCGCGGCCTTGTCGCCCGGCAGCACATCGCTGATCACTTCTTCGGGCTGCAAACCCACCCGCCTGGCCATGGCCAGCGCTGCCGCGCTGTTGTCGCCCGAGAGCATCATGACGCGGATGCCGCGCGCGCGCAGCGTGGCGATGGCCGCACCGGCTTCAGCCTTGGGTTCATCGCCAAATGCCAGCAGCGCCAGCGCCTGCAGGCCCACTGGCGTTTGCTGCGCCAGCATCGCCAGCGTGGCGCCCTGGGTCGACAATGACTGCACATGCGCATCCAACGGACTGTACTGGACCCCCAGCTCCTGCATCCAGCGCACGCTGCCGAGCCAGTAATCGGCACCGTTGACCTGGCCACGCAAGCCCTTGCCTGGCGTGCTTTGCAATTGCGTCACCGTCGATAAAGCCAACTGTTTTTCCCGAGCCGCAAGCACCACGGCGCGCGCCAGCGGGTGAGTGCTGCCGCTTTGCAAGGTGGCGGCAATGACCAGCAAGGCGTCTTGATCTGCACCTGGCAGCAGCACGAAGCCGGTCAGCCGCGCCTGGCCCAGCGTGAGCGTGCCGGTCTTGTCAAACACCACCATGTCGGCCTTGTGCGCCAGCTCCAGTGCCTGCGCATCCTTGATCAGAATGCCATGCTGCGCCGCCACGCCGGTGCCGGCCATGATGGCCGCCGGCGTGGCCAGACCCAGCGCGCAGGGGCAGGCAATGACCAGCACGGTGACGGCGTTGATCACCGCAACCTCCAGCGGCTGGCCGCTGAGCCACCAACCCAGCAGCGTGATCAGCGCCAGCCCCAGCACCACAGGAACGAAAATGGCGCTCACCTTGTCCACCAGGCGCTGGATCGGCGCCTTGGCGGCCTGCGCGTCTTCGACCAGGCGGATGATGCCCGCCAGCACGGTATCGACGCCGGTGGCGGTCACTTGCACGATCACCCGGCCATCACCATTGAGCGTACCGCCGGTGACCCGGTCCTCGAGCGCCTTGGACACCGGCAAGGGCTCGCCGGTGAGCATCGATTCGTCGACCTGGGTCTGGCCTTCAAGCACCCGGCCATCGACCGCAAAGCGCTCGCCCGGGCGCACCACCAGCTCGTCGCCCACCATCACCTCATCGATCGGCACATCGACTTCGCCGTCCAGCCCCAGCAGGTGCGCCGTCTCGGGTCGCAGCGCATGCAGGGCGCGAATGGCCGCGGTGGTCTGGCGCTTGGCCCGCGCTTCGAGCCATTTGCCCAGCAACACCAGCGTGATGACCACCGCCGAGGCTTCAAAATACAAATGACCCTGGACCCCGGGCGCGGCGCTCAGCCACAGCCACACCGACAGCGCCCAGCCCGCGCTGGTGCCCATGGCGACCAGCAGGTCCATGTTGCCGCTCAACGCTTTCAGCGAATGCCAGCCCGCCTTGTAAAAGCGCGCCCCCAGAATGAACTGCACCGGCGTGGCCAGCGCAAACTGGAGCCAGGCCGGCAACATCCAGTGCCGGCCCCAGAGCGTGCCCAGCATCGGCAGCATCAGGGGCAATGACAGCGCCAGGCCCAGCGCCACGGGTGCAAAACCGGCCCAGCTGGATTCACTGGGCGCATCGATGGCGGCATTGGCAGCCACCGGTTCATAACCGGCGTCGCGCACCGCGCGCCTGAGCCGGGCCTCGATCTGCTCGGAAGGCAGCACCAGCACGCGTGCCGATTCCGTGGCCAGGTTCACGCTGACTTGCTGTACGCCGGGCACTTTTTTCAGCGCCCGTTCAGCCCGGCCCACGCACGACGCGCAGGTCATGCCGCGGATGCCGAGATCGATGCGCAACGCGTCGGGATGAAGTTGAGCTGTTGTCATGGAAATGAGAGCCTGAAATGACAGGCAAGGTTCACAATACGCGTTTTTGAAAAAATCGTATTTTCCAAGGAAATGAAATGAAGCATGTTTTTACCGTGACCGGCATGACCTGTGAACACTGCGAAAAAGCCGTGGTGCGAGCGGTGCGCCAGCTCGATCGCAGCGCCGAGGTGCGGGCCGACCGCACGCAAAACCGGGTCGAAGTGGATTCCGACCAACCTCGTGAAGCCCTGGCCCGGACCATCGCAGAAGAAGGTTACACCGTTGCGGCCTGAGGCCGGCCCGGCATGGACGCTTTGGCCTGGATGGCACGATTGACGGATTTGTACCCGTCACTGGGTCTGGTGCAGCCCGCGCCCGATGCGGCGGATGCGGGCTTGCAGCCATTTGACGTGCCAGCCAACACCGTGCTGTTCAGTGAAAACACGCCGTGCCAGGGCTTTCCGTTGGTGCTGAGTGGTGAAATCAAGGTCTCGCGCAATTCGGCCGACGGTCGATCGCTGGAACTCTACCGGGTGGTGCCCGGCGAGCTGTGCCTGGTCTCGAGCGCCTGCCTGTTTCGCACCCAGCCGCTCTCGGCCCAAGGCATCACCACCAAAGCCAGCAGCTTGCTGCTGATCAGGCCCGAGTTGTTCAAGCGGTGGCTGGAAACGCCAGCCTTTCGCAACGATGTGCTGGGCCTGTTTGCCGAGCGCATGGCCGATCTCACCAGCCTGATCGATGCCGTGGCGTTTCAAAAGCTCGACCGGCGCCTGGCTGCGGCTCTGCTGGGGCGGGGCCAGCACATCCACGTGACGCACCAGAGCCTTGCCGATGAACTTGGCACAGTGCGCGAAATCGTGACCCGGCTGCTGCGCCGCTTCGAGCGCGAAGGATGGGTCGGTCTGGGCCGCGAACAGATTCAAATTTTGAATGGTGCTGCCTTGCGCACCCTGGCCGGGTGACCTGAGTCACAGACACCTCGGCCTGATCGGCGGTCTAATCAAGCGGTATTTATTCAACCTGACCACAAGGAGTTTTCATGACATCAAATGTTGGCGGTATTGACCGCATCTTGCGCATTGTTCTTGGCCTTGTGCTGATTGGCTTGACGCTCACCGGTACCATTGGTGTCTGGGGCTGGCTCGGCGTGGTGCCGCTGCTCACGGGTGCCATCGGCTGGTGTCCGCCCTATGCCATTTTCGGCTGGAGCACGTGTTCCACGAAAAAGTAGCCAGCCTTGCTGGCGCGACAAAAAGCGGCTTCGGGCCGCTTTTTTACACCCGGATTGTTTGTCAGGCGCATCGGCTGACTGCCAGGCAAACAGGCTGCTGAAATACCCCAGCACTTTCAGCGTCCCCTGTTGGCCCTTTCAGTCTTTTACATAGTGAAATCTCGATCGTTTTGCGCCACGTGGGAAGTGACCTTCATCGCTTGCAGCGCATCGATAAATTCTTTGACGTCGTAGCCCTTGTCTGCCCCCAGGGTGATCGCCACCTGCGGTTTGCCTGCGGCTTGCGCCGCCTCTGTGATCATCGCCTTGGCCGCTTCGCGCCCGGCAGGCTTGTACCGATCCAGGTCAGCGATACCGATGCTGATGTGGGCAGCTGTCAACTCAGAAAACTGATTTGCTACGATGCGAGTGAAACTGCGGCATCGCACAACGAATCAATTTGGAGCAACAATGAACGAGATCCTCTGGCAACCGCCAAAACAGCGCCAACTCGACGCCCACATCACCACCTTTACCG
>JBBINL010000016.1:0-24068 GCA_037443905.1 Burkholderiales bacterium
CGGTCAGCCAGCGTCGACTTGCCATGGTCGATGTGCGCGATGATGGAAAAATTTCTGATGTGCTGCATCCAGGAAAACCGATGTAATAGAGTAAGCCAACCATACAAAAAAGGGCGCGTTCAAGAGAGACGCGCCCCGAACCCAAGGGATTGGCCAGACCAAGGCCAGATGGGTGATTGTAATTAAGTCAATACCGGCCCCGCTTACTCGTTGAGGCGAATCACGGTGTACTGGGCCCACTCACCGCGGCGGAAAAGAATGTTGATCGGTTTGGACTTGTCCAGCCCTGCAACGAGCTTCTCGAACCCGGCCACACTGGTCACGACCACATTGGCCACGGAGATGATCACGTCGCCCTCGCGCAAACCCGCACTCGCGGCCGCGCCAGAAGCAGCGTCAACCTGCACCCCCCCCTTGATCTTCAGTTCTTTCTTGACATCGGCAGTCAGCTCGATCAAGTCAAGGCCCATGGCCTGTGCCATCTTGTTCTCGCTGGTTCTGGGGGCTTTTCCCGGCGCCTTGGCAACTGCTTTTTCGGGCTCGATCTCGGCCACAGTCACCGTCAGATCCTTGCTGGCGCCACGGCGAAACACGGTCAGGGCACTCTTGCTGCCTGGCTTGGTACCACCCACCATGCGTGGCAGATCGCTCGATTTTTCAACTTTTTTGCCATTGAATTTGATGATGATGTCACCAGCCTCGACCCCCGCCTTGTCGGCCGGGCCATCGGCTTCGACAGCGCGCACCAACGCGCCGTAGGGCTGGCCCAGGCCGATCGACTCGGCCACGTCCTTGGTCACCTGCTCGATCTGCACGCCGATGCGGCCCCGCGTGACGCGACCGGTCGCGCGCAGTTGCTCGCTCACGCGCACCGCCTCATCCATCGGGATGGAAAACGAAATACCCATGGAGCCGCCTGAACGCGAGTAAATCTGGCTGTTGATGCCCACCACCTCACCACGCATGTTGATCAGCGGACCGCCCGAGTTACCCGGATTGATGGCTACGTCGGTCTGGATGAAAGGCAAATAATCACCCGTATCACGCTGCTTGGCGCTCACAATGCCGGCCGTCACGGTGTTTTCCAGACCAAAGGGCGAGCCAATCGCCATCACCCACTCGCCCACCTTGAGACGGCCCACATCACCGACCTTGACGGCGGGCAGACCGGTGGCATCGATCTTGACCACGGCCACGTCGCTGCGCTTGTCGGCGCCGATGATTTTGGCCTTGAATTCGCGCTTGTCGGTGAGGGTGACGATCACTTCATCAGCGCCATCAACCACATGAGCATTGGTCATGACCATGCCGTCCGAGGTCAGAATAAAGCCGGAACCGACACCGCGCGGCTGTTCCCGCTGATTGGGTTGACCATGCCCTGGTGGCAATCCCCGGCCCGGACCGTTGGGCACGTTGGGAATGGGCAGGCCGAAGCGCCGGAAAAACTCCAACATGTCCGGATCCAGCTGGCCCGACGGATTTTGCTGTGGCCCCACCTTTTCAAGGGTCCGGATGTTGACGACGGAAGGTCCGACCTGCTCGACCAGATCGGTAAAGTCGGGCAAGGCACGGACCTGGGATAGCGCCGGCGTCACTGGCATCAACAGGGTGGATGCACTGACTGCCAAGGCGACATTGACAACACCGGCACGCAAACTTTTAAAGTTGAATTGAATCATCATCGACCTTTTGAACAACAAACAAACAAAGAAATGGAGACTCATTTATTTCTTTCAAGCCCCTGCACAAACATTGCCAGGGTCGGCTTGGGCACTTCTCCAACGGCGGTGATCTGCCATGACCCCAATCGATGCGTCAGCATGTGGGTGGCACCCATGACAAACTGATCGTGGCTGGCCATCCGGCCATGCCTTTGAGCATCGAATTTTTCAATAAACAGCGACACCGAGGCCAGTCCGTCTGAAAAAACCCATTGCAGGGTGCCACCTTTGTCGGCAGAAGAATCCGGGGTCACACGTTTGTGGCAAGCCATTGACTTGAAGCCAGCCACCTCGCCTTTGAACAACCAGCCCTCCTGCTCCGCAGTGGTCTTGACAAGCACCGGCGTCTTCACCTGATAACCCTCGGTGTTGTTCATCAGCTTTACCAGGTGAGCCATGTTGACGGGTTCGCCCAGTTTGAGTTCTGAAAAGGCCGCCTGTTCCAGCACGCCCTGGGCTGAATCAAGCGTTTGCAGTTTCACCACGACGCCGGTTTCGCGTTCGGTCCAGACCCTGTAGCCAAAACGCAGCGCATCGACCGGCACCAGCTGCACAACATCGGAGTCAAGTCCCGCCACCCGCTCATGGCCCAACACTTTCAGCCGGTAAAACCGGGCAATCGACGAGTCGGCCCGGTTCAGCATATCGGGAAACAGCCCGAGAGCATCCCGGGTTTCAGAAATCACCAGGCGACGCTCCGGCAAGAATGTCACCACCTGGTCATTGCGCCGGAATGTGCTGCGCGCCGCGCCGTTAAGGGCATCGACCCGTTCCATTTGCTGCTGACCGTCACACACATGCCAGATGCGTGAAGACGTCATGCTGTCCCCGGCAGTCACCACAAAGGTACCCACATAGGTCCGCGACCGGGCAGCGTCATGCAGGCGCATCAGCCATTGGCTGATCGCGGCATCATCGGACTTGATGGACTGCGCTTTGCGAGGTGGCGGACTGACCCCGTCTTGCGCCCAGGCCCCGACAGAGTTGACAGCCAGTCCAATGGCCAGCAACGCAGTCATCAGACGGCTCAACGCGAACCCTCCTCGAAGGTGGCATTGCGCAAAAAGCCCGTGGGCATTTGCAGCGCCGAGGTGCCGCCAAACTGGCGATGCGCTGCCAGCAAGGCGTCGAGTTGCGGGTCGCGCAGCATGACGGGGGGCGACCCCATAGCCAGTTCACCCGTTGCGGAGCTGGCGCTCAAGGGTGCCGCCGGGATACTGGTCATGGCACTCACGGTCGCGTTCGACTGGGCCAGACGGGTTGCGGCGGATGGATTCGCGACCGGCGCCGTCGCCAGTTGCGGGTCCTGGAAACCGGCACCCTGAAAACCTTGCCAGACCATCACGCCAACCATGGCCACCGATGCCAGACCGACGACCAGGCGCCAACGACTGTCATTGGCACTGACCACTTTTGCGCGCTTTTGTTCTGGAGAAGCACATGGAACCGGGCTGTCAATACACGCATCAGGCGCAGTCTGCAGACCCAGCGGCAACTCTTCCTGTTGCAACCGGGCGCGCAGGCGCAGCACAAAGCCGGCATCATGTGCACCCAACGCGGCGTATCTGTTGCGCATGACTTCGCTCACCACATGGTAGGAGTGCCAGTTAAGGCGCGCCTCGCCACTGTGTTCCAGGTGGTCCAGCGCCCGGACAAATTCGTCACCGCGCAATTGACCATCGACCAGCGCCGAGACCAGTTCGGTGTTTTCCATGGGTGAGTCCATCATGCCTGTCATGGATTGTTGATTGATTTGATCCGGGTGTTTCAGCGGCATAGCGCTACCAGCGCTTGCCGCTTTGCTTGTCCAGCATGGGTTTGATTCTGGCTGAGACCGCCTCACGCGCCCTGAAAATTCGCGAGCGCACGGTTCCTAAAGGGCAACTCATCACGTCAGCTATTTCCTCATAACTCAATCCATCAATTTCGCGCAAGGTCAGGGCCTGTTTCAAGTCTTGCGGCAACGCCTCAAGCGCCGCGTTCACAGCCTCACCAATTTCCTTGGCTGCCAACTCCGACTCGGGTGTTTCGTCAGTACTTGGTTCACTTCTGCGCTGAAAAGTTTCATCTTCTTCGTGACCGGACTGCATTGCGTTCTCAAAAACAGCCGGATCATTTTTCAGCTTGAGTAAAAAACGTTTGGCCGTATTCACCGCGATCCGGTAGAGCCAGGTGTAGAACTGGGCATCGCCGCGAAACTGGTGCAAGGCCCGATACGCACGAATAAAGGTTTCCTGGGCAATGTCTTCTACCAGGTTGCTATCCCGCACCATGCGACTGATCAGCCGCTCGATGCGGCGCTGGTACTTGATCACCAGCAATTCAAAGGCGCGCTGATCGCCGCCAGCGGCCCGTTCCACCAGCATGGCATCGCTGTTGCCGCCATGGTTTGCGCCATCGAGGCCAGGGTGTTGATCTGCAGGCATCAGATTTCAGGCGACCCTTCCTGTCGTGCCTGATCTCCGGCATCTGAAGGCACTGGCGGATTGAACAGCGCCCGGCGCAAGGCCAGCCAAAGTGCAGGCTGGGTTTGTTGTGCTGGCCAGACCCACCATGCCGACCCGTTGACGGGTCGCAAGCACAGCAGCAAACTGTGCTGCACATCGACAATGACCTGTGGCACCACGGGCTGACTGGTCAGAGCGCAACACCATGACCAGCCCTGGCCGTTCCAGACCAGTTTGGCGGTAGCGGTGTGCCAGAGGCGCCAAAACGCCCAGCCGGTCGCCACCAGCCAGATCAGCAGCCCCAGCAAGTGAGCCATCTCGCGCCCGTCAGACATCAGCCACCAGAGGACTTGCGCCAGGCCACTTGCCAGCACCACTGCGAGCGTCAGCTCCGTCTGAAAACGTGAACGCCCCACGGGATAACTCACCGCTGGGGCATTGAACATGATGTCGGACGACGGATGTTAAACGTCAGGATAGCCGTTTGAAGACCAGCGACCCATTGGTGCCACCAAAACCAAAATTGTTCTTGACGGCCACGTCGATGATCATGTCGCGCGCCGTGTTGGCGCAGTAGTCGAGGTCACAATCGGGATCCTGGTTGAAGAGGTTGATGGTGGGCGGGCTCTTTTGGTGGTGCAGGGCCAGCACGGTCACCACCGATTCCAGTCCACCGGCGCCGCCCAGCAAATGGCCGGTCATGGACTTGGTGGAATTGACCACGACGTTTTTGGCATGATCACCCAGCGCTGCCTTGATGGCATTGGATTCGTTGGTATCGCCGAGGGGGGTTGAAGTCCCGTGGGCATTGACATAGTTCACCTGGTCAGGATTGACACCGGCATTGCGCAGGGCACTGACCATTGCACGGCGCGGGCCGTCCATGTTGGGCGCTGTCATGTGGCCAGCGTCGGCGCTCATGCCGAAGCCGGCCAACTCGGCGTAAATTCTGGCACCGCGGGCTTTGGCATGCTCATACGATTCGAGCACCATGACACCGGCGCCTTCTCCCAAAACAAAGCCATCGCGGTCCTTGTCCCAGGGGCGCGAGGCCGTGGCCGGATCATCGTTACGGGTACTCAGCGCACGCATGGCGGCAAAACCACCAATGCCCAGGGGTGACACCGCCGATTCGGCGCCCCCGGCGACCACCACATCAGCATCGCCATACTCGATCATGCGACCAGCCTGGCCAATGCAATGCAGACCCGTGGTGCAGGCCGTCACGATCGCCAGATTGGGTCCCTGGAAGCCATATCGGATCGACACATGCCCGGCAATCATGTTGATGATAGTGGAAGGCACGAAAAAGGGCGAGATCCGGCGCGCTCCCCGTTGCGTGAATTCGGTGTGCATGTGTTCTATCATCGGCAAGCCGCCGATGCCTGAACCGATGACACAACCAATGCGTGCGGCCTGTTCTGGACTGAGGGCCTCGCCCGTGGGCAACCCGGCATCGGTCACCGCCTGGGCGGCCGCGGCAATGCCGTAATGAATGAAGGTGTCCATGGAACGCGCATCTTTGGCGCTCATGTAGGACTCCACATCGAAACCCTTGACTTCGCCCGCAATTTTGCAGTTGAAAGTGGAAGCGTCAAATTTGGTGATCAAGCTCACGCCCGATCGGCCAGCCAGCAAATTGGCCCAGGTGGTGTCGACTGTGTTGCCCACAGGACTGACACACCCCAAACCGGTAACGACAACGCGTCGACGAGACATATTCATAAGCAGTCAGTGGTACGTCCGAATAGGATCCCGCCCTGTGACAGGCCGGGATCAGGATTGGGTAGGTTCAGCACGCAGCAAGCCCTTGGGGCGGGTCACCATGCTGAACCTGCGACACCCGCTGCGGGGGCCGCCTGGGCGCGCAAGCTTAAGCCTTTTTGTGGGTATTGGCGTAATCAATGGCGTTTTGCACCGTGGTGATTTTTTCAGCATCTTCATCCGGAATCTCGATTCCGAACTCGTCTTCAAGCGCCATCACCAGTTCAACGGTATCCAGGGAATCAGCACCCAGATCGGCCACAAAGGCTTTTTCGTTGGTGACCTGGGATTCTTCAACACCGAGTTGTTCGGCAATGATTTTCTTAACGCGTGCTTCAATATCGCTCATGGGTTCCCTCAAAGGGTTGTAAAAAAGATCCGTGATTTTAGCCGGGCCTGAAATGTGTTTCCAAACCCGACGGCCGTACGGACAACGCGGCTTTATTGTGTCATCAAACGGGCACCGGGCTCAGGCCATGAACATGCCACCATTGACGTGCAATTCCTGCCCCGTCACATAGGCGGCCTCGGGCGATGCCAGATAAGCCACCGCATGGGCAATATCAGAGGGTTTTCCCAGGTGGCCCAGCGGGATTTGCGTCAGCAGGGCTTTTTGTTGCTCATCAGCCAGTTTGGCGGTCATGTCGGTCTCGATGAAACCGGGGGCCACGCAATTCACCGTGATGTTGCGCGAACCCAGTTCACGCGCCAGGGCGCGCGTCATGCCCGCCACACCGGCTTTGGATGCGGCGTAATTGGCCTGCCCAGGGTTGCCGCTCGCCCCTACCACCGAGGTGATGCTGATGATGCGGCCATAGCGCTGTTTCATCATGGGGCGCATGACGGCGCGGCTCATGCGAAACACCGCCTTGAGGTTGGTGTCGAGCACGGCATCCCATTCCTCGTCTTTCATGCGCATGGCCAGATTGTCCTGCGTGATGCCCGCGTTGTTCACCAGAATCTGCAAGCCGCCATGTTCCTTGACGATGGCGTCGATCAGGGCTTGCACTCCCGCAGCATCATTGACATTGAGGCTGCGACCACTGCAACCGGCAAAGTCGGCCAGGGTCTGGCTGATTTTGACGGCGCCCTGGTCTGTGGTGGCAGTTCCAATCACTTTGAGGCCCCGCTGCGCCAGTTCCAGTGCGATGGCGGCGCCAATGCCTCGCGAGGCACCGCTGACCAACGCCACCTGTCCTCCAAATTTGATGTCATTCATGATGGTCTGCATCCAGAATACAAGATTTCACTTCAGCCAGAGTGGCCATATCGAACAGCGCCATGCCCTGCAATTCAGGTGCGATGCGCTTGGTCATGCCCGCCAGCACCTTACCCGGGCCGCACTCGACCAGGGTGGTCAAACCACGTGCGCCAATGGCCTGCACGCATTCGACCCAGCGCACCGGGCCAAAGGCCTGACGAAAGAGCGCATCACGGATGCGGTCAACGCTTTGCTCGACGCGCACATCAATGTTGTTGATGACCGGAAGCTGCGGTGCCGCAAAGTCGGTAGCTGCCAGTTTGTCCTTGAGCTTGAGCGCCGCCGGCTGCATGAGGCTGGAGTGAAACGGTGCCGACACTGGCAGCGCCAGGGCGCGCTTGGCACCCGCGGCCTTGAGCGCCACGCAGGCCAGCTCGACAGCTGCTTTGGAGCCGGCGATCACGGTTTGGCCGGGGTCGTTGAAGTTGACCGCTTCGACCACTTCGGCAGAGCCGGCACCAAAGGATGCCGTTACCTCGGCACATCCGGCGACGACTTTGTCCGCCTCCATGCCCAAAATGGCAGCCATGGCGCCCATGCCCACGGGCACAGCGTCCTGCATGGCCTGGGCCCGAAAGCGCACCAGCGGTGCGGCCTGACTCAAGGTCAGCACACCTGCTGCCACCAGCGCCGAGTATTCACCCAGCGAGTGCCCGGCCAGCGCCTGTGGTGCCACGCCAACCTCGGCAATCCAGACCCGGTAAGCCGCCACGCCGGCAACCAGCATCACCGGCTGGGTGTTGGTGGTCAGCGCCAGTGCCTCCTTGGGGCCGTCCTTGATCAGGCGGCCAATGTCCTCGCCCAGCGCGTCAGATGCCTCTTGCAAAGCCGCTCGCACCTGGGGGTGATCACCCCAGCCATCGAGCATGCCGACCGACTGCGAGCCTTGGCCCGGAAAAACAAAAGCAAACGGTTTCATGAACGTCTTGTCAATGGGTGGGAATATATTGATGCCAACAATCTGCAAGGCTTACAGTTTAAACAGCAAGGCACCCCAGGTGAAGCCACCGCCCACGGCTTCGAGCAGAAGCGTCTGGCCTGGCTGCACTTGGCCACTGCGCACGGCAAAGTCGAGCGCCAGGCCGACCGACGCCGCCGAGGTGTTGCCATGCTGGTCGACCGTGACCACCACCTTGCTCATCGGCAGCTTCAGCTTGCGCGCCGTGCTTTGCATGATGCGGATGTTGGCCTGGTGCGGCACCAGCCAGTCGACCTCGGTGGCGGCCATGCCGGCCTTGGCCAGCACTGCGCGCGCGGCATCATCAAGCACGCCCACGGCCAGTTTGAACACCGCCTGCCCGTCCATGCGCAGCAACGGATCGCCCAGAATCTGGCCAGCACACACATGCCCGGGCACACACAAAATGTCGACATGCTGGCCATCGGCATGAATGTCGGTCGCCAGGACACCCGGGGTGCGCGAGGCCTGCAGCACCACCGCGCCGGCACCGTCGCCAAACAGCACGCAGGTGGTGCGGTCCTTGAAGTCAAGAATGCGCGAAAACACTTCAGCCCCCACCACCAGGGCTTTTTTGGCTGAACCGCCGCGAATCATCGCGTCGGCCAGAGTCAGGGCATAAATAAAGCCGCAGCACACCGCCTGCACGTCAAATGCGGGGGCGCCATGATTGCCCAGCTTATTTTGCAATATGCACGCGGTGGAGGGAAACACCATGTCGGGCGTGGACGTGGCGACGATGATCAGATCCAGCTCTTTGGCATCGACACCGGCCGCCTGCAAGGCATTGCGCGAGGCCACCAGCGCCAGGTCACTGCTGAAAACGCCAGCATCGGCAAAATGGCGGGCACGTATCCCGGTGCGCTCGACGATCCATTCGTCACTCGACTCAATGCCTTGCGCAGCAAGTTCAGCGATCAGGTCGGCATTGGTCAGGCGCCTTGGCGGCAAATAGCTGCCAGTACCGGTAACACGTGAATAAATCTTCATGAAACCAAGCGAGGAAGTTGTCTGCGATCAAATGAACACGTCATCCACCGCCAAAAGTGGAGCTGCATGGGCGATCCGAACCCGGACACGCGCCAACAGATCATTGCGGGCAGCATCATACGCCCGTGTCAGAGCGTAACCGAAAGCCAGTTCGTCAGCCGAGCCATGGCTCTTGAACACCAGGCCGCGCAAACCCAGCAAGGCGCCACCGTTGTAGCGCCGGTGATCCATGCGCCGCTTCAACGCTGCAATCACCGGATAGGCCACCATGGCGGATAGTTTGGTCAGGATATTGCTTGAAAACTCTTTCTTGAGGAAATCCACGATCATGCTGGCCAGACCTTCGCTGGCCTTCAATGCGACATTTCCGACAAAGCCGTCGCACACCACGATGTCTGCGGTGCCCTTGAAGATGTCATTGCCTTCGACGTTGCCATAAAAGTTGAGGTCGCCCGCCTTGCCTGCCGCGCGCAGCAATTCACCGGCTTTCTTGATCACTTCATTGCCCTTGATGGCTTCCTCGCCAATGTTGAGCAAGCCCACGGTGGGATTGTCCTCGCCGCTGAGCACAGACACCAGCGCCGACCCCATGACCGCAAACTGCAGCAAGTGCTCTGCCGTGCAGTCCACGTTGGCGCCCATGTCCAACAACGTGGTGGCGCGGCCCTTGGCATTGGGAATTTGCGCTGCGATGGCGGGACGGTCGATGCCGTCAAGGGTCTTCAGCAGGTAGCGCGAAATGGCCATCAGGGCGCCGGTATTGCCGGCCGACACCACCGCATGGGCAGCGCCGTCCTTGACCTGCATGATGGCCACCCGCATCGACGAATCTTTTTTGCGTCGTAGCGCCACTTCCAGCGGGTCGTCCATGGTGACCACCTCGCTGGCCAGCAGCACCGTCGCCCGGGCATGGGCATAGCCGTCCATGCTCTGCGGCAAGCCCACCAGAATCATGTGCACATCAGGGTGCTGATCCAGAAAACGGGAACACGCCGGCAGGGTGACATCAGGGCCATGGTCACCCCCCATGCAGTCAACAGCAATTGTGATCATGAATATCAGGTCGCCCAATAAATATCAATGAAATGCCCAAAGCCAATCGGAATCAAAAAACAAAGGCCCGGGGCTACACGATGGGTAGCCCCGGGCCTTGGGTGACTGAAAGACTTCAGGCTTCAGACTTGTTCTTGAGCACCTGGCGACCACGGTAAAAGCCATTGGGGCTGATGTGGTGACGCAAATGCGTTTCGCCAGTGGTTGCTTCCACCGCGATGCCGGGGGCCACCAAGGCGTTGTGCGAACGGTGCATACCGCGCTTGGAAGGTGACTTTTTGTTTTGTTGGACGGCCATGTTCCGCTCCTTAAGGCTACAGGCTGCCAGTGCGGCAGCGAATGGGGATGATTAAAAAGCGCACGTCGGCATGCGCAAAAGCTGCAGAGTATAACCCAATACTGCATGAGACTGGGTCATTCGTGCTTGCCTGGGACTTTCAGGCCAGCCAACACCGAAAAAGGATTTGGCCTGGACGGCGCCGCTGAAAAATCAGCATCTTCGGCCGTCAATTTGACCGGCACAGGGCAGCTTTCGTGGCGCGGCACCACCGGCAAGTCCATCAACACCTCATCTTCGATCAATGCCGCCAGGTCAAAGTCATGGCTCAGCACCAGCACATCTTCTTGCGAGGCATCGTCTTCCAGTTCAGCCTGTGCTTCAGTGGCCACAAAGCGGAAAGCACGCCCGATTTTCAGCGGCACATCCACCGTCTCCAGGCAGCGCTGGCAAGTCAAGGGCAGGCTGAGGCTTACGTTCAAGTGCAGCCAGGCCTGCGGCTGCCCGGTCTGATCGGACTGCAGCGCACCACGCACCGACCAGTCCAGTGCATTGCGGCCGCCGAGCCCTTCAGTTTCGGACATGAGCCGCTCGTAATTTGACAGCACGTCCTGGCCAGCGAGATGCTTCAAAGTCTGAGCTGCTTGCCAGACGTCGATTTTTGGGGGGCGTTTCAATTCAGTCATTTGCCCAGTGTAAGAGAATCGGGACATGATCGAATCCACGCCCCACCCATTGATTCTGGCTTCCACCTCGGCTTACCGCCGTCAGTTGCTGAAGCGACTGCGCTTGCCATTTACCGTGATCGCCTCCGATGCCGATGAAACCGCCTTGCCCCATGAATCACCGCAGGATATGGCAAGAAGACTGGCCCTGGCCAAGGCACAGGCGGTGGCTGCGCAGCATCCGCAGAGCGTGGTCATCGGTTCCGACCAGGTGGCCGACCTCGGCGGTGAAGCCCTGGGCAAGCCTGGCACCCACGCGCGCGCGGTCGCGCAATTGCAGCGCATGCGCGGCCAGACGGTGATCTTTCAAACGGCGGTGGCGGTGGTGTGCAAGGCTACCAACTTTGCTCAGTCAGACCTGGCACCGGTCAGAGTTCAGTTCAGGAATTTGACCGATGCTCAGATCGAGCGCTACCTGCTGGCCGAAAAGCCCTACGACTGCGCCGGCAGCGCCAAGAGCGAGGGGCTCGGCATTGCCTTGCTGGCACGCATTGACAATGACGACCCCACCGCGCTGGTGGGCCTGCCGCTGATTCGCACCTGCCAACTGCTGGAAGCCGCCGGGGTCCACGTCATATGAAAGGACAGCTTTACCTGGTGCCCGCACCACTCGACTTTGGCTGCGCGCAAACCGCAGATTTACAGGCCAGCATGCCCATGGGCACCATCACCGTGGCCGCCAGTCTGACGCACTGGGTGTGTGAAAACGCCAAATCGGCGCGCGCCTACCTCAAGCGCGTCAACGCCATCATGCCGCTGTGCCAGCCGATCCAGGCGCAGTCGCTGGTGGAACTGCCGCGAGAAGTGCACAAAAAAGGCGACCACCATGGCAATTTTGACGCCCGTGCCTTGCTGCAACCCGCGCTGGATGGGCACAACATGGGCTTGCTCAGCGAGGCCGGCATGCCCGCAGTGGCCGACCCCGGCTCGTCGATGGTGCGTGCCGCCCACGACCTGGGCATCAGCGTGGTGCCGCTGGTGGGTCCGGTGTCATTGTTGCTGGCGCTGGCCGCCAGTGGCCTCAACGGGCAAAACTTTGCCTTTGTCGGCTACTTGCCGCAAGACCCACCGCAGCGCGTGCAGCGCATCCGCGAACTTGAAGCGCTGGCGCTCAAGACCGGCCAAACCCAACTTTTCATTGAAACGCCTTACCGCAACCTGGCCATGCTGCAATCCCTGCTGCAAAGCCTGCAATACAACACCCGCCTCGCCGTCAGCAGCGGGCTCACGCTGGCCAGTGCCAGCATTGCCAGCGACAGTGTCAAGAACTGGAAGCAGAAAATTGTGCCACTGGACAATGCCACCCCAGCCGTATTTGCCATCGGACGTTGATCCGGCCGCGCAACAGTTCTACCTCAATGCACGGCAGCGGCTGACCTGAACGCCTGAATGGCGCCTGCCCCCACCGCCACGCCAAAGCGCTTGGCCAGCCGTTCGGCCACGTTTTCACGACGGGTGTAATCGATGATTTCTTCAGCCTTGACCACTTCACGGGCCACATAGTCCAGACTGCCCAGCTGGTCGGCCAGGCCCATCTCGACGGCTTGCTGGCCGCTCCAGAACAGGCCACTAAAGGTTTCAGGCGTTTCCTTCAGGCGCTCGCCACGTCCCTCCTTGACCACGGCAATGAACTGCTGATGAATCTGGTTGAGCATAGCCTGGGCGAATTCGCGCTGGGTGTCGGACTGGGGGCTGAACGGGTCCAGGAATCCCTTGTTTTCGCCCGCCGTCATGAGCCGGCGCTCCACGCCCAGCTTGTCCATCAGTCCGGTAAAGCCAAAACCGTCCATCAGCACGCCAATGCTGCCCACAATGCTGGCCTTGTCGACAAATATCTTGTCGGTCGAGACCGCAATGTAGTAGGCTGCCGACGCTGCAGACTCTTCCACCACGGCATAAACCGGTTTGTTGTAGAGTGCCTTGAGCCGCTTGATTTCATCGTTGATGATGCCTGCCTGCACCGGGCTGCCACCGGGTGAATTGATCAGCAGCACCAGCGCCCGGGCGCCGTCATCTTCAAACGCTGCGCGCGCAGAGGCGATGATCAACTCGGCACTGGCCTCGGTGTCCGATGAAATTTCACCCTTGATCTCAATGACGGCAGTGTGCGGGGTGGAGACAGCCTGCGTGGACACTCCCTGGTCATAAGCCAGCCACACCAGCGCCGCAAAAAACAGCAGCCAGGCCAGGCGCACAAAGGTGCGCCAGCGCCGCGCCAGACGCTGCTCATGCAATGCGGCGAATGCAAGCTTTTCCAGTGTGGCACGCTCCCAGGACCGGTTGTCTCCCGGCGCAACATCGGCAGCTTGTTTGATGGTTTTTTGCGCTTGCTCCAGCCCCAGCTGGCTTGTGGTTTGCGCGGCTGGCGCTGCAGCTTCGGCGCCTTCATTGACAGAATCGTTCATGGATTAAATTGCAGGATGAATTTTGCTGGAAGTATGCCAGTACACCAGACCATCGGTTTCAGAGAGCTCGATTTTGACCAGACCACCACGGCACGGGCCCGAGCGACAATGCCCCGTTTGCGGCGCATAGGTGGCGCCGTGGGTGGCGCACATCAGCCAATGCCCGGTCAGATCAAAAAACTGGTTGGGCTGGTAATCCATTTCCATCGGCACATGGCTGCATCGGTTCAGGTAGGCATGCACCTGGCCCTGGTAGCGGATGGCAAAGGCCGCGTTGTTTTGCCCTAAATACCGCACCTCAAAAGGCACGGCGAGTCCGCTGTCATGCAAGTCTTCCGAGCGACAAAGGAATATTGACTGCGTCGTCATACATGGCGTTCAGGCATTCACACGCAGCCAGTCGCGCAACTGTGCCACGTTGTGTACAACAGCCAGGGGCTTGAGCTCGGCAAAGGCTTGCGGCTCATGCGCGCCGTAGCTCACGCCGACGCTGGCGCAACCCGCATTGAGCGCCATTTGCAGATCGTGCGTGGTATCGCCGATCATCAGGGTGCGACCGGGCGGTACATCAAACTCGGCCATGAGTTCGCGCAGCATGAGCGGATCGGGCTTGCCGGCAGTCTGGTCCGCCGTGCGAGACGCGTCAAACGTACCCGCCAGCGCCGAGGTGGCCAGCGCCTCATCGAGCCCGCGACGGCTTTTGCCGGTGGCAACCACCAGCAGATGGCCTCGCTCTTTCAGTTCGGCCAACATCGGCAGCACGCCTTCGAACAGACTGATCTCGTGCTGAATTGCAAAATAATGGTGGCGATAGCGGTCACCCAGCAGCGGGTAGCGCTCTTTGGGCACATCCGGTGCGGCGTGGGCCAGCGCCTGCATCAAGCCCATGCCGATGACAAAAGCAGCTGCCTCATCGCTGGGTTTTTGCCCGCCAACATCGAGCACCGCGGCCTGGATGCAGCGGGCTATGATGGCGGTGGAGTCGAACAGGGTGCCATCCCAGTCAAAGGCAATCAAATCGAAACTTCGGGAAGTCATAAATGGGCGCCTTATGGCGCTGACGGTGAAGAAGACGAAGAAAATTGAGCCAGTTCTGGCGGCAACTCTGTCAGGATTTCAAGACGCTCGCCCGTGGCCGGGTGATTGAACTGCAAACGCCAGGCATGCAAAAACATGCGTTTCAGACCCGCACGGGCGCCTGCGCTGGCCAAATGCCGGTTGAGGTCGAAGTCGCCATACTTGTCGTCGCCCAGGATCGGATACCCCTCACTGGCCAGATGCACCCGGATCTGGTGGGTTCGGCCGGTTTTGATGGTCACCTCCAGCAACGTGCCCTGTGGCAGTTGCTCACGCACCTTGACCAACGTGACCGCAGGCATGCCATCGGCGTCACCGCGCGCCACCACCTTGACGCGGCGTTCGCCCGCCTGGTTGTCCTTGGTGTCAAGCAAATACTTGTGCAGCGGCTTGTCGAGCACCTTGAGCCTGGCCGGCCAGGCACCGCGCACCATCGTGAGATAGGTTTTGCCGGTCTGGCGCTGGCGAAACTGGTCTTGCAGGTTTTTCAGCGCGCTGCGCTTTTTGGCCACCAGCAAAATGCCGCTGGTTTCCCGGTCGAGGCGGTGCACCAACTCCAGGTATTTGGCCTGTGGGCGGGCCATTCGCAAATATTCGATCACGCCAAGGCTCACGCCCGAACCACCATGCACCGCCACACCGGCGGGCTTGTTGATCACCAGCAGGTGTTCATCTTCGAACAGTACCGCGAAGTCGCGCGCGGGCACCCCGCGCATGGCGCCCTTGTCCATCACCAGCGCCTTTTCAGCCACCCGAGCGGAAATCCGCACCGGCGGCACGCGCACCAGATCGCCAGCGCTCAGCCGGGTGTCGGCACCCACCCGGCCTTTGTTGACACGCACCTCACCGCTGCGGATCATGCGATAAATGTGGGTCTTGGGCACACCTTTGAGTTGGCGCATCAGAAAGTTGTCGACCCGCTGGTCGGCGCTGTCCTCATCGATGCAAACGGTTTTGACCACGGCAGCAGGCGCGGCGGGTTTGCCCTCTATAATGACTTTCACTGGTGGTGCGCTTTAAGTGGTTGATTTAACCAATTGTTAATTCTTCAAGTCGGTGAAGTTTAGTTCACGCGCCAATTGCCCTGCCAGTAAAGTCGATACCGCCCGACACTTTGTCTGCAAATGACTGTCCAATTGTCAGCCGTGGCAGACCACGTGAAGGGTCAAAACGACGCATTGAAACCCTGATATGGAATACCCATAATTCACAGCCCCGTGCTGTGAATGGAATGAAGCGATATGTTTGTGTTGATCAACCTGATGCGTCACTGCCTGCAACGCGCCACCGTGCCTTTTACTGGCATGCATCAGGCATCTGCGTCCGTCAAACCGACGCATCAGGCTATTAGATCAAAAGCAAATACAACACCCAACCCGATCGCTCCCCTCCACGCGCCCATACCCAGACTCATGACCTGAGCCTGCGTTCTCCGGCTGTTTTCCCCTCGGTTCAAAGCGTCAGTTCGTGTATCCATGCTCGTCATGAGCGTGTTTGTTGATATTTGAATTGAAGGAACGCTACCCATGAAAAGGATGCTGATTAACGCGACGCAGGCAGAAGAGCGCCGCCTCGCCGTGGTCGATGGTCAAAAACTGCTCGACTACGAAATCGAAATTGAAGGCTGCGAGCAGCGCAAGGGCAATATTTACAAGGCTGTCGTGACACGCGTCGAGCCATCACTGGAAGCCTGTTTTGTCGATTACGGCGAGGAGCGTCATGGCTTTTTGCCGTTCAAGGAAATCTCCAAACAGTATTTTCAGCCGGGTGTTGCGGCCAGCCAGGCGCGCATCCAGGACGCCATCAAGGAAGGTCAGGAACTGCTGGTGCAGGTTGAGAAGGAGGAGCGTGGCAACAAAGGCGCCGCGCTCACAACCTTTGTCTCGCTGGCAGGCCGTTATGTGGTCCTGATGCCCAACAACCCGCGCGGCGGTGGCGTGTCGCGCCGCATCGAAGGTGAAGACCGGGCCGATCTCAAGGAAGCACTGGACAAGCTCGAATACCCCAACGGCATGAGCATCATTGCCCGCACCGCCGGCATTGGACGCGCCGCCCCCGAACTGCAATGGGACCTGAACTACCTGCTCAAACTGTGGGCTGCCATTGACGGTGCAGCCAAGGGCGGCAAGGGTGCTTTCCTGATCTACCAGGAATCCAGCCTGGTGATTCGCGCCATTCGCGACTACTTCAACCACGACATCGGCGACATCCTGATCGACACCGACGACGTGTATGACCAGGCCCAGCAGTTCATGGCGCACGTCATGCCCGAACATGCAGCCCGTGTCAAACGCTACCGCGACGACGCCCCGCTTTTCAGCCGTTTCCAGATCGAGCACCAGATCGAGTCGGCCTACGCCCGCACCGTGACACTGCCCAGCGGTGGCGCCATTGTGATCGACCACACCGAAGCGCTGGTCAGCGTGGACGTCAACTCGGCGCGCGCCATCAAGGGTGGCGATATCGAAGAGACTGCCACCCGAACCAACCTGGAAGCCGCCGACGAAGTGGCGCGCCAGGCGCGTCTGCGCGACCTGGGCGGCCTGATCGTGATCGACTTCATCGACATGGAAGAAAGCCGCAACCGCCGCGACGTGGAAAACCGCCTGCGTGAAGCCCTTCGGCAAGACCGCGCCCGGGTGCAATTCGGCACCATCAGCAAGTTTGGCCTGATGGAAATGAGCCGCCAGCGGCTGCGCCCGGCGCTCAGCGAAGGCGCTTCCATTCCTTGCCCGCGCTGTGGCGGCTCAGGCCACATCCGCGACACCGAATCGAGCGCGTTGCAGATCCTGCGCGTGATCCAGGAAGAGTCCCTCAAGGACAACACCGCCTCCGTGCTGTGCCAGGTGCCGGTTGAAGTGGCGTCGTTTTTGCTCAATGAAAAACGCACCGAAATCGCCAAGATCGAGCTCAAGCAGCGCATCAACGTGATCATGGTGCCCAACAAATCGCTGGAAACACCCAACTACCGCCTGGAGCGCCTCAAACACGACGACCCGCGACTGGACAACTTCCAGACCAGTTACAAAATGGCTGAAGAAATTGACGAGACCACCGCGGTGACGCGGCGTTCACAGGAGCCCACCAACCGGCAAACCCCGCTGATCAAGGGTGTTTTGCCAGATGCGCCGGCGCCCGTGGTGCCGCCCAAGCCGGAACCGGCCAAACCAGTCCCAACCGTGCATGCCGCCAAGTCCAAGGCCGCGGCACCCGCCGTGACAGAAAAAGGCTTTTTCGGCTGGCTCAAAAATCTGTTTGGCGCGCCCGCCGCGCCTGAAGTTGTAGCACCCGTGCCTAGCACTGCACCACAAGAGGATACGCGTGCGACGCGCGAGGGTCGCACGGGTCGGGACGGTTCCCGCCGTTCAGAAGGCCGGGGCGACAACCGTGGCCCGCGTCCTGAGAACCGCGACGCACGACCCGGCCGTGGCGACAACCGTGGCAACCGTCGCCCGGATCGCAACAGCACCGGCAAGGACAGGTCAGAGCAACAATATGCGGCTGACGCCGGCAATGCCAGCCCTGACTTGAGCGCCGCTTCTGAAACAGCGGCTCGCGGCGATCAACGGCCAGAACGCACAGGCCGCAACGCGGAGCGCGGCGATCGCCCACCACGCACCGAACGCGGTGGCCGCAATGAGCGACGCCAGGAACGCGCACCACGCCCCGAGGAAGAGCTTAGAAGTGACGACAGCGGTGCCAACCTCGCCATCGGCGGCGCAGAGGGGTCAGCCGCCACGGCCGATCAGTCCGGCACGGATAACGCACCGCGCGAAGACAACAACGGTCAAAGGGAAAAACGCTCGCGCGACCGTTATGGCCGCGACCGCAGGCCACGCGCAGACCGCGGTGAACGCAGCGAGCCATCCACTCAGCCGAGCCAGCAGCTCCAGGCTGCTGAAACTGACACTGCCTCTGAACAGGAGCCGGCGCGCAAGTCCTATTTCACGATGCCCACCCCCGTCAGCCAGCAAACATCGGTTGCTGTGGCGCAGGCAGAGGCAAAAGTCGAGCTGGCACCTGAGACCCGCACCCTCACGCCGGTACCCGAGGCTGCTGATGTAGCGGCTGCTGAGCCAGCGCCAGTTGCCGCCGTGGTGGCCACCCCTGCGAGCGCCCCTGTGGCAACGCCTGCTCTTGAACCGACCAAGATGCCAGCCGTGCAGCCCTTTGCCCTGCCGCTGGAAGAACTGGCGCAAATCGCCCGGCAATCCGGTCTGCAATGGGTGCAATCCGACGCCGAAAAAGTGGCACTGGTGCAATCTGCCATTGCTGCGGCACCCAAGCCGGTCCATGTGCCGCGTCCACGCCCACCGCTGCCCGTGATGGACCAAAAGCCGCTGGTGCTGGTGGAAACCAGACGCGACCTGCGCGAGCAGAAACTTCCCTTCGAGCAAACCGAGGCTGCGTAAGTCCAGGCAGATCAAATCCATGGGCACCTGCGGGTGCCCTTTTTTGACGCCTGGAACACGCGCGGCCAGCGCCATCAAAGGCACTGCCAGCGACCCAAAGCCGGCGCCAAAGCCGCTCTTGCTGATGCCCTGCAGCAACACGGCGGGAATGGTGACGGCATAAAAATAGGGATCGGTGATGAAGGGATAAGTTTCTGGCAAGGCCATGGCGTGACAATTCGGGTATGAACAGTGCAAACATCGACAGCATTCAACACTGGGGTGAAACCCTGCGCCTGCTGGTGGAACTGGCGGGTACCGCAGCGTTCGCATTGTCGGGGGTTTTGGAGGCTGCCCAAAAGCGCCTGGATGCGGTGGGGGTGTGCGTGGTGGGCTTTCTGGCCGCCTTTGGCGGCGGCACCTTGCGCGACTTGCTGCTCGATGTGCGGCCGTTTTTCTGGGTGCGCCATACGGAAATGCTGTGGGGCGTGCTGGCCCTGTGCACCCTCGCCATGCTGTTCATGCGACGCCACCATTTTGATCAGACGCGCAAAGCCATCGAGTGGCCCGATGCGCTCGGGCTGGGCCTGTTCACGGCCACCGGCGTGCACCAGGCTTTGCTCAGCGGCATGCCGGCCCTGGTCGCGGTGTTGATGGGGCTGATCACCGGAGTCTTTGGCGGCGTGCTGCGCGACATTGTGTGCAACCAGATCCCAACCGCGTTCAGCGACCACCGACCTTACGCCGTGTGCGCCTTTGCCGGCGGCTGGGCCTACCTGGGCTTGTGGCAATTTGGCGCGCCGGGCTGGCTGGCTTTGCTGGCCTGTGTGGGCATCACCGCCGGCTTGCGCGGTTTGGCCGTGTGGCGCAACTGGCAGCTACCCGCCTGGCAGGTCGATTGAGCATGAGCACACCCCTTCGGGTAACGATGCCGGGTTGATTCAGATCGTCGCTCGATCTTGATGCGTCTCTGCCACCCGATGGCTCAGCGCAAAGATCACACGCACCTGCAGGCCGGTGCCGTCTGGCGGCTCCTCCAGTGTCAGGGTCGCACCATGACTCTGAACCACCTCAAGTGCAATAGTCATGCCCAGGCCAGCGCCCTCGATCACCGGGTTGGCACGCACAAATGGCAAGAAAACCCGTTCCCGCAGTTCGGCCGCAATTCCAGGACCATGATCGCGCAGCAGCATGACGACTGCTTCGCCATGCTGATGAATGCTCAGTTCCACGGTGGCGTTTGGCGGCGAGAACTTCATCGCATTGCCCAATAAATTGTCGAGCAGCAGGCGCAGGTCATTAGGATCCCCCTGCACCACGGTGGAGCCGCTCGCCTCGAACGCGAACTCAATCCCGCGCTGGCTGCCCAGAACGGACAGACCCATCATGGATTCCTGCGCCAGACTCGCCAGGTCAACAGCGATCCTTGGCTGCGGGCTGCGTTGCGCTTCAAGACGGGCCAGTGTCAGCATTTGCTGCAAAAGCCGCTGCGCCCGGTGAACCCCCATTGTTAGTCGACCCGCAGCTTCCTTAAGCTGCACCGGATCCTGTCCGTGGGCCAGGTTGTCGACTTCAAGACCCAGAGCCGTCATGGGGGTGCGCAATTCATGGGCGGCATTGGCGATGAAGCGTTTGTGGGTTTGCATGCTCACATCGAGTTGCTGCAACAAGCGGTTCAGTGTGTGCACCACCCGAGCCAGTTCGGCCGGTGCATGCGCCAGGCTGACGGGTTCAAGCGACGCGGCATCGCGAAGGCTGAGTTCATCGTCGAGCTCGTGGATGGGTTCAAGCCCCTTTTTTATGCTTGTGCCCACCATGAATGCGGCGATCAGCACGGCCAGCAACGTGGGCAACAGCATATCAATCACGGCATCCTGACTCAGCGCATTGCGCAGCGCCCGGGAGTGCATGACCTGGATGGTGCGCTCAGGACTTTTCAACGTGAACACCCTGAGCATCACCGCATCGGCCTGCGGCCCGCTTGGCAAAATGGAAAAGCCCGGCCTAGTATCTGCCACCAGGTCGATTTCTTCGCTGGAACGGTAAAGCCGATTGCCAGAGCTGTCCCATATCTGCATGTCGAGGTGCAAGGCAGGGTCGTCGTCCCAGGTTTGCAAGTGTTTTACATCGCTCAGGACCATGGCTCTTGCCACCTGCTCCAGCTGATAGTCCAGCATTTCGCGCTGCTGCCGATCAACTTCCACATACACTGCAATACCCAGCACCACACCGACCAGCACGACACCCGTCAGCAGGCGGCGCTTGAGACGCAATTCAAGTGAGTCCATGGCTAATCTTCTTTCACCACGAAATAACCCACGCCCCGAATGTTGAGAATGCATTGCGCGCCCAGCTTACGACGCAGGTTGTAAATATTCACCTCCAGGGCGTTGCTGGCCACCTCTTCACCCCACCCCAGCAGGCGTTCCTCAAGTTGGGCGCGCGACAAAGGGATGCCAGGGCGACGCATCAACAGCTCCAGCAAGGCAAATTCACGCGCGGACAGGCTCACTTGAACACCGTCATGCGTCACCATTTTGGTATCCGGATGCAGGGCGATGGCACCGCTTCGCAGTACCGGATCGGCCCGGCCGGCGCGACTGCGCACGGTGGAGCGCAGGCGTGCCGCCAGTTCTTCCATTTCAAAGGGCTTGAGAATGTAGTCATCCGCTCCGGCGTCCAGGCCCGCCACGCGGTCAGCCAGCGCATCACGCGCCGTCACCACCAAAATCGGCTGCGTGAAACCGTCAGAGCGCAATTCCCGCAACACCTGCATGCCATCACACTTGGGCAGGCCAAGGTCCAACACCAGGGCATCAAAGGGCTCGCTGCGGGCGCACTGCAAGCCAAGTTCACCGTCACGCACCCAATCGACGGTGATGCCCATTCTGGCCAAGCCAACGCGGACAGCTTCGCCGATCAGGGGATCGTCTTCAACCAGCAGCACACGCATTGTTTGAACCCGTAATTTTGGCTGGACTTTAGCTTAACACGACCCCAAAGCGACAAGGGCCGCGCAATCTGCGCGGCCCTTGGTGAATGCTGGAGTCTTCCCAAAACAGTACCGGACTGACGATTCAAGCTGAAACAGCTTGAACCACCTGGCAGCACTGGCCTGTTGGGCGAACTTGCTACTGCACGCTCAGCTCAGGAAGCGGCAGAAGCTTTCTTTTCAGCCGGTTTCGCCGAATGCTTTTTCTCTGTCTTCTTGGCCGGCTTGGTCGCTGGCTTGGTTGAGCTGGCGGGGGCTGCCTTGGTAGCTGAAGCGGCAGGCGTTGCCTTGGCAGCCGGAGCCGCTTCGGTTGCCGGCGTTGCCGGAGTTGCTTTGGATGCAGGAGTTGCAGGAGTTGCAGGAGTTGCGGCAAACGTCAGGCCAGAGCCGAACAGGCCGGCAGCAATACACAGAGCGGTGATGCTTGATTTCATGATGGATCCTTTAAATAACGACGGTTGTTGTGTTGGCTTGAAACCAACTGAACGTGACTGTAATTAGACAGACTTAATACGGACTTAGGGAAAACTTAGTCCTGGCTTAGGGCTTCAGCCATCACTTGTCTCTGAGCGACCGGACTGACTTGACGCGACAATCCGGTTTGTTTTACCCATTGACATCGATCACAGCCATGTTCAACCCCTCCAAAGCCGATGTCCGCCGATTTTTTTGCGCCGTGTATGCCAAAGCCAGGGCGGGACAAGCCATGGAGGCGATTGAAACCATTGCCAGCCTGTGGATCGACGAGCATCCCGAGTACCACGCCACACTCGCCGACGTGACAACGGCACTGACCGCCATGGATCAGCCCGAAGACGGACAGTCAAGTTGCTTTTTGCATTTGTCGATGCACCTGTCGATCACCGAACAGTGCAGCATCGACCAGCCGCGCGGCATCCGCCAGGCTGTCGAGTTGCTCACACACCGGCTCGATTCGCTGCACGACGCGCACCACATTGTCATGCAATACCTGGGACAGATGATCTGGGACAGCCAGCGCAATGGCCAGCCGCCCGACGGCCAGAGTTATGTGGCCAGCGTGCAGCGCCATGCCACACGCGACTGAAGCAGTTTATTTGACGCGCCCGCGCTGCACCGTCAGCAACTCGCCGGGCAGGCTGCCCACGTAATCAGCCAGCACCTTCAGCTCGTTGTTGGAAAACTGCTTGGCAATGCCGCCCATGATCGGGTGACCCCGGCCAATCAGGGGTTTGTCATTGGTCTTGTAGGAGCGCAGCGCCACATACAAATAGTCTGCATGCTGACCCGCAATTTTGGGATAGGACGGGTCGATGGGTTTGCTCAAGTTGGGCCCATGGCACGAGGTGCAGCCGCCTTTGGTGACCAGTTCTTGCGCCTTGGCAGGACCCGTGGCTGCGGTGGCGGGCAAGGCCACGCCGCTGCCGTTTGACTCGTAATAGGCCGCCAGATCGGCAATGTCCTGTTCGCTCAGGCTGGAGGCCAGCGTGCGCATGGAGGGATGTTTGCGCTCCCCAGCCTTGTACGCATGCAGTGCGGCACGGATATAGCCCGCGCCCTGGCCTGAAATTTTGGGCACCTGATGAACTTCGGGAAATCCGATGTGGTAGCCTTTAATGCCATGACAACCAATGCACAGCGCATTTTTCTTGGCGCCTGCCGTGGCATCACCCTGAAGGTCTTGCGCATGCGCGCTCAAGCTTGTTGCGCAGGTGATGGCCAAGGCTGATACGGTCAACAGGAATTTGTTCATTTTGCGAAGACAATCTGAAAAGTCGTTTTAATGAATTGATAAATATCAATCTAATTATAGAAAGCCAGCACGGTCTCCCAATATGGCGTAAACCCGATATTGCCGCCTGAAACGCCAGAAATCGTGGCTATCAGGCCCCCTGAACGCCCTAACCCACCCAATCACCATGAAATTCCAAGGCACTCCCGACTACATCGCCACCGACGACCTGATGCTCGCAGTTAACGCCGCCATCACCTTGCAACGCCCGCTGCTGGTCAAGGGCGAACCCGGTA
>JBBINL010000017.1:0-23459 GCA_037443905.1 Burkholderiales bacterium
CGCATACCGGCAGCCTTGGCGTGCAGGCTACTTTTCCTCGCCAATGCCCAGCTTTTTCATTTTTTCCCAGAGCGTTTTGCGGCTGATGCCCAACACCGCGGCTGAGTCGGCGATGCGGCCCTCGTGGCCTTTGAGGGTTTGCTCGATGTAGTGGCGCTCGTAGCTGCCCAGATAGTCGTTCAGCGAAACGTTTGTTTCAGGCTGGGCTTGCCCGCCATGGCCGAACAGGATTTCCGGTGTCAGCACCGCCTGGCTCGACAGGATGCAGGCGCGCTCAAGGCAGCTTTTCAGCTCGCGGATATTGCCTTTCCATTCGTTGGTCAGCAGGGCCTGTTCGGCCTCGGGGCTGAGTTCGCGCCGGGGGCGGCTGTGCTGTTTGGCCTCGGCGTCGAGCATCTGGTTGGCCAGCCACAAGATGTCTTCCTTGCGGTCACGCAGTGGCGGTATTTGCAGCTCCAGCACGTTGATGCGGTAATACAGGTCCTCACGGAATTCACCGGCTTCGACCATTTTCTTGAGGATTTTGTTGGTGGCGCAGACCAGGTTGATTTCAATGGGAATGAGCGCCTCGGAGCCCACCCGCATGACCTTGCGCTCCTGGATGACGCGCAGCAACTTGACCTGCATTGACAGCGGCATTTCGCCGATTTCATCGAGAAACAGCGTGCCACCGTTGGCCTGTTCGAAGTAGCCTTTCTTGTCGCGCACCGCGCCGGTGAAGGCGCCCTTGACGTAGCCGAACATTTCGGCCTCGAGCAGTGTGTCGGTGATGGCGGCGCAGTTGACGGTGACAAAGGGCAAGCGCCACTCGGGGTCGCGCAGCCCGTGCAGGGTTCGGGCCACGACTTCTTTGCCCACCCCCGATTCGCCGGTGATCAGCACCGTGATGTTGTCAGCCGACAGCTTGGGCAGGATCGATTCAATATGGCGCATGGCACTGGAGATGCCCAGTTCGGTGCCGCTCGCGTGGTATTTGCCCGAGGGGGATTTGGCAAAGATGTTGTGCACCATGTCGATCAGCGCCCGGATATCGACGGGTTTTGTCAGGTAGTCCTGGGCACCCAGCTTGAGCAGGTGCACGGCGCGGTCAATGGAACCGTAGCCGGTCATGAAGATGTAGGGTGGCAAATCGATGCCGGCGCCCCGGAGTTCCTCAAACAGCTTTTCGCCGTCGATGTCGGGCAGCTTGATGTCGCTGATGACGACGTTGTAGGCGTCTTTTGCCAGCGATTTGCGCGCGGCTTCGCCGGTTTTGAACCAGCTGCATTCAAAGCCTTCCAGGCCAAACCGGTCAGAGACGGCTTCGCCCATGATTTCGTCGTCTTCAATCAGGCAAATGCGGTTTGCAGTCATGGGGTCGCGGGTTCCTCAAATGGCAGTGTGACGGTAAAAACGATATGCTGGTCCTGCTGGTCAACAGTAATGTCTCCGCCGAGTTGCTGCACGATCTGGTAAGTGATCCAGAGACCAAGGCCATGGCCGGTTTGACTGATCGGCGAGAAGGGTTCGAACAGATGCAGCATTTGCTCCTGGGTGAGACCGGCGCCATCGTTTTCGACGCGCATGTGCAAGACATGGTCTTTCTCCTGAATCGAGCAGATGACCTGGCCCTTTTGATTGGCCGCATGGATGGCATTGAGCAGCAGGTTGATCAGCACCTGGCGTACCTGGTTGGCTTGCAACGGCAGTGAGCGGGCCAGTCCGGCGCGCCAGTCGAGCAGCAGTTCCTTGTCGCGTGCCTGGGGCAGGACCAGGTTGCGGATATCCTCAAAGTCCTGGGGTTCAAGGTGGCGGCTCTTGACGCGTGCTTCGACCAGCAGGGCACCGACGGTCTCCTTGATCTGGGTCAGGCCACGCTGGATCAGCGAGATGGTTTTGGCGGTGCGCGCATCCATCGTGCCATAACTGTTCAGGGTGTCGATGGCGGTGAGCATGCCGCCCAGCGGATTGTTGATTTCGTGGGCCACGCCGGCAGCCAGGCGACCGACTGCGGCGAGCCGTTCCGAGTGAACGACCTGCTGCTCCAGGGATGCATTTCTGTCATGCTCTTCGACAATGCGCTGATAGGCCTCCAGCAATTGGCCGACCTCGTCATGGTAGGGGTAGACCTTGGTTTCAAGGTTGTCGATATCGCCGGTCTTGAGCGATTTCATGCGTTCGGTCAGCAGCAACAGCGGGCGCGCCAGGCGCTGTCCCCACGACCAGTTGATGGGCAACAATATGAGCAGCACCAGCATGCCCACCAAACCGCCGTGCAGCGCTGTGCGATACAGGCGCGGCTCCAGAACTTCTTTGGAGTGGACCACAATCAGGGTGCCCAGGCTGAATCCCTCGTTGACGATGGGCGCGGCAATGTAAATGTTTTGTGCGTCCTGCATGTCATAGGTTTTTTGCAGGTTGTTTTCCGTGCTCAGGATGCGCTGGATCAGGATGCCGTATTCGGGGGTCAGCTGGTCAATGCGTGTGCCCATGGGAATCAGCATGGGCGTGGTGGAGACGACCACCTTGAAATCGTTGTCAAGAATCAGAATGTTCTTGGGCAGCATCAAGTCCTGGATGTGCGTCACGGCGAGCGGTGCACTGATGATTTCAAACACCTGCCAGATGTCGTCCTCGGACAAGGGCTGGAACACATTGGTGACCAGGGTGTTGGCCAGACTGGAGGAGGCGTTGATCAAGTCCTGGCGCATGTCCTCATAAGCCTTGAACAACAGGGAGCCCGAGATGGCCAGCGTGGTCAAAAGGATCAGCATGCTGCCCCAGATGGGAAACTTGTAGCGGTGGCTCAGGTTGAAAATGTTGAGAAGCCTAATCATTCTGAGCCCAGGGCCTGCCTCATGGATTTGATGCTCTCGAAGGTGCTGTCGTCGCCGGGAACGAAACCGTCAATGCCAATGCGTTTCAACAGTTCATGGCCCTTGGCATCAGTGGCCATGCCGACCAGAACGCGCTGCATGTCGTTGAAAGCGCTCTGGCTGACGCTCTCGTTGGCCACCCACGGCGGGGCGGCATAGACGTTGGTTCTGGCAACGACGCGGGTTTGCGCTGTCAGCTCAGGGTGCGTGCGGGCCAGCGAGTCATAGACCATGCTGTCGACTTCACCGGCATGGGCCAGCCCCAGGCCCACGGCCTTGACGACCTCACGATGCGAGCGTGCAAAAAAAACCTTGCTGAAAAACTGGTCCGGATTCTCGCCGGCCATCAGCAATTGGTAGCGCACATCCAGATAGCTGCCATTCTGGTTGGCATCGGTAAAAACAAACACCGCGCCCTTGAGTTGCAACAGGCTGCTGGTGGCGTGGTTGTAGGTGGGAACGATCAGGTAGGAGGTAAAAAAGGGCTGCCCTTTGTACAACGGGGAGGCCAGCAGCCGGACGCGGTTCTTGACGTGCGCGTTGGGGTAATCCGTGACCCAGGCAAAATCGATTTTGCCGGTGTCAAGCTGCACCGTGGCCTCATCGGGGTTTCTGTGGATGACAAAATCGACAGGCCGTTTGAGCCGGTTGCTGAGATACTGGCGCCATTCGGAAATGAGCACGTATTGCTGGTGCAGCAGGCTGTCGGGCAGGCCGATGCGGACCGGGCCGAAGCCATTGCCGTTGCCGTTGCCTGGGGCCGCCCAGGCCGGTGTCATAAAGAGCCAACCTGCTGCGCACAGGCATAGCAGCCACCAGAACTGGCTCGCTAGTCGGCGAAACGGTAATTTCATTGGCGCATTTATATCAGAGTCAGGCGATATTTCTGGACATGGCCATGTAGCGGTCGAAATTCTTGATGTAGTCGTCCATGTGTTCTTCCAGCGCCAACCGGTATTCACGCACAAAATAGTCGATGTTGGCGTTGCGGTGCGCCGCCATTTCGGCAGCGGTTTTGTAGCCGCTGGCGGTCAATGAAGTGCTGAAGCGGGCGCTGGCGTACATCATCGAGGCGCTGACCTGGCCGTGAACGTCTTGTTCGAGTTGGTCATTGGCCAGGTTGATGTGCGCGTTGGCACGGTCATAGAAAGAGGGATCCGCATTTTGGGGCATGTTGCTTTCCTGGGAAGTGTGTCGGGATGGTGGATTCACCACACGGCGCAATTATCTTGCAAGGCATCGCTAAAATTCAAGGCCGCTGTCCCAAACAATTTTCTGGATGGCAAACCCGTCTGCCCAGTGCAGCATTTTTCAGATTGGATGGTTTTGTTATGAAACGGTTTTTTGCAAGCTTGCTGGCTCTGACTGCCCTGTTTGGCTGGAGCCTGAACGCGCTGGCCGCCCCCATCGTCATCAAGGGCGAAGTGCTCGAAGTGAAGGAGGTGGACAACTACACCTACATGTTGCTCAAAACCGCCAATGGCGACACCTGGACCGCAGTGGGCAAGGCGCCAGTCAAAAAAGGCGCCGTGGTGACGGTGGAAGACGCCGAGCAAATGGACAATTTCGAGAGCAAGACGCTCAAGAAAACGTTTCCCAAGATCTTTTTTGGCAGCCTGGCCAAGCCCAAAATGAGCGCGTCTGAAGAAGCTGCCCAGGTTGCTTCGGCCCATGCCAATGCACCCAAGACCGTTGTTGCGAGCGACATCAAGGTGCCCAAGGCCACCGGGCCAGGTGCGCAAACGGTGGCCGAACTGGTGACCAAGAGCGCTTCACTCAAGGACAAACCGGTGCTGGTGCGCGCCAAGGTGGTCAAGTTCACGCCGGCCATCATGGGCAAGAACTGGGCCCATTTGCGCGATGGCTCGGGCTCTGCCACCAATAACTCCAACGACGTTCTGGCCACCACGCAGGAACAGTTCAAGGTGGGTGATGTGGTGCTGCTCAAGGGCGTGCTGCGCACGAACGTCAACCTGGGTTCGGGCTACACGTACCAGGTGCTGATCGAAGAAGCCAAGCTGCAGAAATAGCCGGCGACCGGAAGTTGTGGCTTTGACATGACCGCAGCCTTAAACTGCGGACCATGGTCAACATTCAATCAGGAGAACTTCATGCCACACCGTACCGCCACCCTGTTCGACCCCGTGCACGCCGGGGAACTGGCGCTGGCCAATCGCATTGTGATGGCGCCGCTGACGCGCAACCGCGCCCCTGATGCCACGCCCACTGCCCTCATGGCCCAGTATTACACCCAGCGCGCCAGCGCCGGCCTGATCATCACCGAGGCCACCGCCATCAGCCAGCAGGGCCAGGGCTACGCCGATGTGCCTGGCCTGTATGCCGAGGAGCAGGTGGAGGCCTGGAAAGACGTGACGCGCAGTGTGCACGCAGCCGGCGGCAAAATTGTCTGCCAGCTCTGGCATGTGGGCCGCGTCTCGCACACCAGTTTGCAGCCGAATGGTGGTCAGCCGGTGGCGCCATCGGCGATCACCGCCAGAACCAAGACCGTGTTGCTCAAGGACGGCGTGCCGGTGTTTGTCGACACCTCCGAGCCCCGCGCGCTGCAAGCCTACGAGCTGCCCGACATTGTCCACACCTATGTGGCCGCGGCGCGCAATGCGGTGCAGACTGCCGGTTTTGACGGCGTTGAAATCCACGCTGCCAATGGTTATTTGATCGACCAGTTCCTCAAGAGCGGCTCCAACCAGCGCCGCGACGACTTTGGCGGCAGCGTCGAAAACCGGTCCCGCTTTTTGCTGGAAGTGGTGCAGGCCGTGACCAGCGCGGTGGGCGCCGGGCGCGTGGGCATTCGCCTGTCGCCGGTGACCCCGGCCAACGATGCCTTCGACCCCGACCCGCAGCCGCTGTTTGACTATGTGGTGCGCCAGCTGGCTGCTCTGGGGCTGGCCTATGTGCACATCATCGAGGGCGCCACTGGTGGAGCGCGCGAGCTGCCCGATCGCCCGTTCGACTACACCGGCCTGCGCCGTGCCTACCGTGCCGCCGCCGGCAAGGGCGCGTGGATGGTCAACAACGGGCTGGACAAGGCGCTGGCCCAGCAAGCCATCGCCGAGGGCGCCGACCTGGTGGCTTTTGGCCGCCCGTTCATTGCCAACCCGGATCTGGTGGAGCGCCTGCGCAAAGGCAAACCCTGGGCTGAAAGCGATCGCACCACCTGGTACGGCGGTGGTGCCAAGGGCTACACTGACTACCCTGCGCTGACCAAAACCTGAGTCACCCCGATCCCCTGCGGGTGACGACGGACCTGGCCGGTCGGCGAATATGACAACACTTCGTCATCTTGTCCGCCTGAGAGTCCTGCTGTTTGGCTCGCTGCGCCGCCAGCTGATGGTCGGCATGGTGCTGATCGTGTCCTCGATGATGTTCCTGCTGGTCTGGGACCTGACTCAGCGTCAGCAGGCGCTGGCCGTGGAGCAGCAGAGCGAGCGCGCTGGCGCCATTGCCCATGGGCTGGCGGTCACCAGTGCGGTACTGGTTCAGGCGAAAGATTTCGTGGCCCTGAACCACATGGTGCAAGGCATGTCACGCTATCCTGACCTGAGTTATGCCATCGTGCTCGACAGCGGCGGCCAGGTGCTGGCGCACAGCCGCGACCCGACCCAGGTCGGCCAGCACCTGACCGATTTGCCGTCAGTGGCCGAGTTACGGGTGCTGCAACAGGGCATCGATGTATTTGATGTGGCCAGCCCGGTCATGCTCGATGGCCACAACGTGGGCTGGGTTCGCCTGGGGCTCAATGGCGACTCGCTCAAGGCCCGGTTGGCCCACATCCAGCACAGCGGCATGTTTTACACGCTCATGGCGCTGGGTCTGAGTTCGGTTTTTGCCCTGCTCACCAGCGGCTACCTGATGCGACGGCTCTCCGCCATTGCCCGGGTGGCGCAAGCCGTGCAAGCCGGGCAGACCGGCCTGCATGTGACCATGAAGGGCCATGACGAGGCGGCACAGCTCGCCCGGCAGTTCAACACCATGCTTGACACCCTGGCGCTGCGCGACCAGGCGCTCAAGGACAACGCACATTTCGAACAGTGGCGCAGTCGCATTCTGGAGCTGGTGTCGGCCGATGCGCCGCTGCACGCGGTGCTGCAAGCCACGGTGCGCGGCGTGGAGCAGCTGCATCCGGCCATGCTGTGCAGCATCCTGTTGCTCGACGATGAAGGCCGGCATCTGGGTCAGGCGGTGGCGCCGAGCCTGCCCGATTTTTATAACGCCGCCATCGAGGGCATCCGGATCGGCATCGGCATGGGCTCTTGCGGCACGGCGGCGTTCAGCGGTGAGCGCGTCATTGTGGAGGACATCGCCACGCATCCCTACTGGGCCAATTACAAGGCGCTGGCCGCACAGGCCGGATTGGCGGCTTGCTGGTCGCAACCTGTTTTTTCGTCCAAAGGCAAGGTGCTGGGCACCTTTGCCATTTACCACCGGCAGGCCAACGCACCGAGCGCGCAAGACATTGTGGTGATTGAAAATGCGGCCCGGCTGGCGAGCATCGCGATTGAAAAGAAACAGATCCAGCAAGCCCTCATCATCAGTGAAAACACCTTTCGCACCCTCTATGAAACGGCGCCGCATGGTGTGATCTATCAGGATACGAATGGCCGCATCACCTCGGCCAACCCGGCAGCCCAGCGCATTCTGGGGCTGACGCTGTCGCAGATGCAGGGGCTCACCTCGATGGACCCGCGTTGGCGCGCGGTGCATGAAGATGGCAGCCCGATGCCTGGCCAAGAGCATCCGGCCATGGTGGCGCTCAGGTCGGGCCAGCCGGTCAAGGATGTGCAGATGGGCGTGCAGCTGCCCGATGGCAGTTATGTGTGGGTCCTGATCAGCGCCACGCCTTTGTACAAGGACGGCCAACTCTCGCAGGTGTACACCATTTTTGAGGATGTCACAGAACGCCACCGGATGCAGCAGCAGGTGCGGCAACTGGCGTTCAACGACGACCTCACCAAGCTGCCCAACCGCCGCTTGCTGATCGAGCACCTGAGCCATGCCCTCACGGTCAGCAAGCGCAGCGACTGTTACGGGGCCCTGATGTTCATCGATCTGGACAATTTCAAGCCGCTCAACGACCGTCATGGACACGAGGTGGGCGACCTGCTGCTGGTCGAGGTGGCCGGGCGTCTGAAAAAATGTGTGCGCGAAGTCGATACCGTGGCGCGCTTTGGTGGCGACGAGTTTGTCGTGATGCTGGTTGAGCTCGATAGCGATCTGGCGCGGTCACGCGCACAGGCCGGCAAGGTGGCCGAGAAAATCCGTCTCAGTCTGGCCGAGCCTTACGAGCTGACCTGTCGCCAGAATGGTGGCCCGACCCTGACCTTTCATCATGATTGCAGCGCCAGCATCGGCGTGACCCTGTTCATTCAGCGCGACGGCCCGCTCAACGAGTTTTTGCGGCGTGCGGATCACGCCATGTACCAGGCCAAAGCCGCTGGCCGCAACACGGTGCGGTTTTACTCAGAGCCATGAATGGCATGTCCATCCACCGCCAGGCAGGATGCAGGCACGCAGTGCCGCCTGAAAGCCAGCGGGCGCCTGCAGATAAACTCGATCCATGCCCCGTTTTGCCGCCAATCTGAGCTTTTTGTACCCCGAGCTGCCCTTTTTGCAGCGCTTTGAAGCCGCTGCGCGCGACGGTTTTACGGCGGTGGAATTTCTGTTTCCGTATGCCTGGCCGGCGCAGGAGCTGGCGGCGCGGCTCAGTGGCAACGGTTTGCGGCAGGTGCTGTTCAATGCGCCGTCGGGTGGTGCTGACCTGGCTTCAGTGGTGGGCGCCTGGGACGCTGGCCAGCGCGGTTTGTTGTGTGTGCCAGGACGCGAGGCCGAGTTTCGCTTCGGACTGAAGCTGGCGCTGGCCTATGCGGCGGCCCTGCATTGCCCGCGCATCCATGTCATGTCCGGCCTTTTGCCGCCTGGTGTGCAGCGCGAAAGCCTGCTCGACGAGGTGGCCGGCAAACTGCGCTGGGCCTGTGCGCAAGCCGCGCAGCAAGGCGTGTCGCTGCTGATCGAGCCGATCAACCTGCGCGACATGCCGGGCTATTTCCTGAACCGGCAAGACCAGGCGCACCAGATTCTTGACAGGGTGGCTGCCCCCAATCTGCAAGTGCAGATGGACCTCTACCACTGCCAGATTGTCGAGGGCGATATCAGCACCAAACTGCGGCAATACCTGCCCGGCGGGCGCGTCGGCCACATCCAGATCGCCAGCGTGCCCGAGCGTCAGGAGCCCGATGGCGGCGAGCTCGATTACCGCCACCTGCTCAAACTGATCGACGCGCTGGGCTATGACGGCTGGGTCGGCTGCGAATACCGGCCCCGGCTCGGTGCGCAGCCGGGTGGCACGTCCAGGGGTCTGGGCTGGCGCTCAATCGTGGCATGATCCGGCCATCCGTTTTGCAGACAACACAAGGACTCCCGCCATGAACGCTCGCATTGCCCCCTCGCTCCTGAACCCTGGCCAGGCCCTGACGCAGGTCAGTCAGGCCTGGGACACGGATCTGGTCAGGCAGCTCACCCACTACATTGCCATTCCCGCCAAGTCACCCATGTTCGATGCCGACTGGGTTCAGCATGGCCTGATCGAGACGGTGGTGCAGAACGCCTTTGACTGGGTGCAAGCGCAAAAGGTGGCCGGCCTGACGATCGAGATCATCCGCCTGCCAGGGCGCACGCCGGTGCTGTTTTTTGACGTGGCGGCGTCCAGCGGCAACAGCGGGCAGACGCTCTCCAGCCAGACCGTGCTGATGTACGGCCACCTCGACAAGCAACCCGAATTCACCGGCTGGCGCTCTGACCTCGGACCGTGGACGCCCAAGTATGAAGACGGCAAACTGTATGGCCGCGGCGGCGCCGATGATGGTTACGCCATCTACGCCGCCATCACCGCCATCCAGGCGCTCAAAACCCAGCAGGTGGCGCACCCGCGCATCGTGGGCCTGGTGGAAACCTGCGAAGAAAGCGGTTCTTATGATCTGCTGCCTTACATCGACGCGCTGCGCATGCGCCTGGGGCAAGTCGGTCTGGTGATCTGCCTGGACTCGGGTGCCGGCAACTACGACCAGCTCTGGATGACCAACAGCCTGCGCGGCATGGCCAGCGGCACGCTCAAGGTCGAGGTGCTGACCGAGGGCGTGCACTCGGGCGACGCCAGCGGCCTGGTGCCGTCGAGCTTTCGCATCCTGCGCCATCTGCTGGACCGTCTTGAAGACAGCGCCAGTGGCCGCCTGCTGCCAGCCAGTTTCCATTGCGAAGTGCCCGCTGACCGACTGAATCAGGCCAGGGCCACGGCGGCGATTCTGGGCGAGGAACTCTACAAGCGTTTCCCCTGGGCGCACGCCGACTGCGGCGGCAGCAGCCAGAGCATGCTGCCCACCACCAGCGACCCGCTGCAAGCCCTGCTGGCGCGCACCTGGACACCCACCCTGAGCGTGACCGGTGCCGACGGACTGCCCGAACTCGACAACGCGGGCAACGTGTTGCGACCCTACACCGCCTTCAAGCTCAGTCTGCGCCTGCCGCCGCTGATCGACGCGGCCAGTGCCGTCGCCGAGCTCAAGACATTGCTCGAAGACAACGCCCCCTACCAGGCCAAAGTCACCTTTGAAAACGTTGCGGCGGCCACCGGCTGGAACGCGCCCCCAACCGCGCCCTGGTTCGAGCAGGCGCTCAATGCCGCCTCACGCGACTACTTCGGCGCGCCGTGCGCCACCATCGGCCAGGGTGGCACCATTCCGCTGATGAACATGCTGTCCACCGGTTTCCCCAAGGCACAGATGATGGTCTGCGGCGTGCTCGGCCCCAAGAGCAACGCCCACGGCCCCAACGAATTCCTGCATGTGCCTTATGCCAAAAAGCTCACCGCCGCGGTGGCGCAGGTGATTGCGGCCGCCGCACTGGCGTGATGCCTCAGCGCGGTGCCAGCACCGCCATGGTGATGCGTGAAACGCAGGTGGGTTCACCGGCGTCGTTGACCATGTCGATCTGCCAGACCTGGGTGGCTTTGCCAATGTGGATGGCCCGCGTGGTGCCGGTGACCCAGCCGCTGGTGGCGCTGCGCAGGTGGTTGGCGTTGATATCCAGCCCTACGGCACGATAACCTGCGGGGCAGGCCAGGTTGGCGGCCACCGAACCCAGCGTTTCGGCCAGCACCACGCTGACGCCGCCGTGCAGCAGGCCAAAGGGTTGCCGGGTGCGCGCATCGACAGGCACCCGGGCTCGAATGAAGTCGTCGCCCACTTCCAGAAATTCGATGCCAAGGTGGCTGACCGCCGTTTGCAGGCTGCTGCGGGTGAGTTCGGCCACCGAGACGGGGTGTTGCCACAGGCGCATGAAATAACTCCAAAAAACAAAAGGTGGCTGCACTATAGACAAGTGCCAGCCACCTTGGGCCAGGTTGAAGTCGCCTGCGCTACATCATCCCCATCATTTTGGGCAGCCAGATGCTCAAGGGCGGCCAGTAGGTGACCAGCGCCAAAAAGATCAACATTGTCAGCAGCCACGGCCAGACGGCTATGGCCATCTCGGTCAGGCCCAGTTTGCTCACCCCGCTGGCCACATACAGGTTCAGGCCTACCGGTGGCGTGATCATGCCGATTTCCATGTTCACCGTGATCAGAATGCCAAAGTGCACCGGGTCAATGCCCAGCTTCATCGCGATCGGGAACAGAATGGGTGCGGTGATCAGGATGATGGACGACGGCTCCATGAAGCTGCCCATGATGAGCAGCAGCACGTTGACCGCCAGCAGGAACCCCACCTGTCCCAGGCCCATGGCCAGCAACCATTCAGAAATGGCCTGCGGAATGTTTTCGTGTGTCAGCAGGAACGAGAACAGCACCGCGTTGGTGATGATGTACAGCAGCATGGCGCTCATGTTGGCTGACGACAGCAACACCTTGGGCACGTCTCTCAGGCCCATGTCCTTGTAAACGAACACTGCCACCACGAACGCGTAGACCGCGCTCATGGCCGCTGCTTCGGTGGGCGTGAAGATACCGGTATAGATACCGCCCATCACCACCACGATCAGTGCCAGCCCCCAGACGGACTTGCGAAACGCGGTCCAGCGCTCGCCCCAGCTGGCGCGACGCTCTTTGGGGTAGCCATTCTTCCAGGCGCGGTAAAAAGTGGTGGACAGCAGCATGGCCGCCAGCACCAGCCCCGGTATCACCCCGGCCATGAACAGCGCGCCGATGCTGCTGTTGGTGGAGACGGCGTACATCACCATCACGATCGACGGCGGAATCAAAATGCCCAGCCCGCCCGCCGACGCGACAATGCCGGCGCCAAAGCGGGCCGGGTAGCCGGCCTTGAGCATCGCAGGGATCAGAATGGAACCAATCGCCACCACCGTGGCCGGGCTGGAGCCCGACACGGCCGCAAACAGCGCGCAGGCCACCACGGCACCCAGGCCCAGGCCGCCGGGCCAGTGCCCGACCAGTGATGTGGCAAAACGGATCATGCGTTTGGCGACACCGCCATGCGTCAGAAAATTGCCGGCCAGGATGAAAAACGGGATCGCCATGATCTCGAACTTCTCGATGCCGGTAAACAGCTTCATGGCCACCGATTCGATCGGCACCTGGGTCATGAAGAACAAGAAAGAAAGCACGGTCAAACCGAGCGAAATCGACACCGGCATGCCGGTGAGCATCAGCACGGCCAGCAGAACAAAAATGATGCTGCCGTTCATGATGCGGCTCCTGGGGTCTTCTGGGTCAGCGTGGCGCCAACGGGCAATTCAACTTCTTCGATGCCCTCGACGTGAGCATGGTCGTGGTGCGGCAGTTCACCGGTGCGGATGAAGTTCCAGCACACCTGCAAAAAGCGGAAGCACATCAGGTACGAACCAAACGGCACGGCGCAATAGACCTTCCAGGTGGACACCTCCAGGTCAGGGGTGGTCGGGCCTTCGTACATGCCGTCGAGTGACAGACCCAGCCAGCTGTAGATAGCGTAATGGGCGCCGTTTTCCCAGACAAACACAGCGCCCAGCGTGCCGATGATGCTGGTAAACAGCGCACCGGCAAGCAGGCCAAAGATGATGAACTTTTTGCGGTAGGCGTCGTTCAACTGGTTGATGAGCACATCGACGCCGACGTGAATGCCGGTGCGCACGCCGTAAGCGGCGCCAAACTTGGCCATCCAGACGAACATGATGATGGTGAGCTCCTGCGCCCAACCGAAGTCAAGCGACAACAGCCAGTCCTGCAGGCCCGGAATCGCCAGGCCCGAGGCGTAGCGGTGCAGCACCGCAACAAAGATGATCAAGGTGGCCGCGGCAATCAGGAAGGTGATGATCCACTCTTCCAGATGGTCAAGAATTTTCATAAGAAACGCTCCAGCGTTGAGGCATCTTTGTTACGTGTCTGTTGCATCGCGTTTAGAGCTTGGAAGGATCGAAGCCGGTGGCTTGGTAGACCGTGTCGATGGTTTCCTTGCCGATGCGCGATTCCATTTCCTTGTGCACCTTGACCATGGCCTTCTTCAGAGCCAAGCGCTCAGCCGCCGTTGGGGTGTACACCGTGGTCTTGCCGGAGGCGCGCACGGCCGCAAGGGCATCATCGTTTTTGGCCTTGGCGATCTTGTTGGCGTATTCAGTGGCGTCAACCATGGCTTTTTCAAGCTGGCCGCGCACGTCGGCGGGCAGGCCGTCCCAGAACTTCTTGTTGGTGATGACGGCATAACCCAGGTAGCCGTGGTCGGTCAGCGTCACGTGTTTCTGCACCTCGTGCATTTTTTGTGTGTAGAGGTTGGAGTGCGGGTTTTCAGTGCCGTCCACCACACCGGTTTGCAGCGCCTGGTAGACCTCGGAGAACGCCATCACCTGCGGCAAAGCGCCGACAGAGCGCATTTGCGCTTCGAGCACCTTGGAGGGCTGGATGCGCATCTTCAGACCTTTGAAATCCTCAGGATTCTTGAGCGGTTTGTTGGCCGAGAACGACTTGAAGCCGTTGTCCCAATAAGCCAGACCGGTGATGCCTTTGGCGCTGAGTTTGTCAAACAATTTTTTGCCGACCGGGCCGGTGGTGACCTTATGCAATTCGACTTCGTTGTCGAAAATGAAGGGCAGGTCGAATACCTCGAAATCTCGCACACCCAACGGGCCAAACTTGGCCAATGATGGTGCCAGCATCTGCACGGCACCAATCTGCAGCGCTTCCATTTCTTCCTTGTCCTTGTACAGCGTGCTGTTGGCGTAAACCTCGACCTTCACCTTGCCGCCGGTAAGTTCTGCTGCACGTTTGGCGAAGAACTCAGCAGCTTGACCCTTGGGCGTGTCGGTGGCGACCACGTGACTGAACTTGATGATGGTTTGCGCGCTGGCGCTCAAACCCAGGGCCAACAAAGCCGATGCCAGTACATATTTCAATTTCATGAAAGTCTCCTGTAGTTAAAAAAAGAAACGAAGCGGGCGAAGCATATCGGCGGACGAAATGGGCGGCAACTGTGGTGTTCAACAGCTAGGGTTTACCCGGATCACCGGGTCAGGCCTGGTTCAGCGCCAGCTTCAGATCCCGCATCCAGCGCTCGCCAATGCGACCGGCCAGCTGTTGCTGAACCGGCCTCACCGCCTGGCGCAAAAGTGCGCGCTGCGCCGGGCTGACGCTGTGGATGCGCGTGGTGCCGGCCTGGCGCAGGGCTTGCAGGGCCTGGTTGTTCTGGGTGTCGGCAATCTGGTTGGCATAGGCCAGCGCTTCCTGCAAGGCCTGGTTGATCAGGGCGCGGTCACTGGCCTTGAGGTGCTGCCAGAAACGCTGGTTGGTGACCACCGCGTAACCCAGGTAGCCGTGCTCGGTCAGGCTCAGATCGCTCTGGAACTGGTGCATGTTCTGCGTCCAGAAATTGGACACCGGGTTTTCAGTGCCATCAACCACACCGGTTTCCAGGGCGCGGCGGGTTTCACTGAAGGGCAGCGTTACCGGCCGCGCGCCAAGGGCGCGCATTTGTGCCGCGATCACGCGCGAGTCCTGAACCCGCATGCGCAAGCCGACAAAGTCCCCGGGTTCCAGCAGCGGCCGGTTGGCGCTCATCTGCTTGAATCCGTTGTCAAAAAAACCCAGACCCACCAGCCCTTGGCGCGGCAAGCCGTCGAGCAGGCTCTGGCCCAGCGGTCCCAGGGTGATGCGGCGCACTGCGCGCAGATCATCAAACATGAACGGCAGGTCAAACAGCTCGAATTCAGGCAGACCGATGCGGCCGAATTTGGACAGCGAGGGCGCCACCAGATCCACCGCGCCCAGTTGCAGCGCCTGCATCTCGTCATGGTCGCCATACAGCTCGGCATTGGGAAACACCTGCACGCCGATGCGCCCGCCACTGCGCTGTTCGACCAGCGTCTTGAACCTGTTGGCCGCCAGCCCCTTGGGCGTTTCCTCGGCCACCACATGGGAAAAGCGCAGCGTGATGTCTGGTGCTGCTGCCGCGCTGCCAGCCCCAAAGTGGGCTGCACAGCCAGCCACAGCGGCAAGCCAGGTGCGTCGTGACAGCCTGGTCATGGACTTCTCGGTGCCCCGGGGTGACCCTTGTTCAGCGCAGCCCGCCAGCCTTGCCGGTGTCCGGCGTCAGGCGATCCTCGAGTTCGCCTATGTAGGCACTCAGCGAATTACCCGATTGCTCCACGGAGGTGCGCAGCACGTTTTCCAGCGCATCGAGCCTGGCCAGCAGCGCTTGTTGCGCTGCCGCGTCCTGCGTGGCGGCGCGCTTCATTTCGGCATCCATGAAGTTGCGCAACTCGGTAATGCGGGAGGCCTCGGCCTTGTCGGCGAGCTCGCGGCTGGTCTGCAGTTCCTTGGCGTTGCGACGGGTATCGAACAGCACATTCGTTTGCAGGTACAGCACGTACACCAGGCAATAAGCCACCACAAAAATCAGCACACCGAGCATGATCAGACCCAGCGGGGCCTGCAGGGTGGTCACACCCAGCGACAAGGGCACAGTGCTTGAAAAAGCTTCCCAGTTCAGCGTGGCAAAAGCGCCGATGAGCGTGATGACCAGCAGCAGCAACAAACCGAGGATACGCATGGCAGGCTCCATAGCAGGGTTGGATGACAAGCCTTGGAGGTTACACCAAAGGCTATCATGTGAAAAACCCCAGTTTGCCCATGGCTCAAACCACTTCGTCTGTTGCCGACCAATCGTTCGATTTTGCGCTGCTGCAAAAATCGGCTGCGCGACCGGGCGGACGCAACCGGCGGGCGCTCTGGTGGCTGCTCGGTCTGATGGTATTGCTGGCCGGGTCTGTGGTGACCTTGCTGCTTTACCTGAATAATTTCGAGGCTGAAGAAGCGGACCGCCGACGCGCTGCGCAATCCCAGTGGCTGGAGCAAAGCGTGCAGTTTCATTTTCGGCGGCTGGAGGACGATTTGCTGGTGCTGGCGCGCCAGGCCATGCAAGACCGGCTGACAGATCCAGCGCCGGCAAGCGAGCCCCCGGAGTTGAAGGCCGGATTGTTATGGCGTGAACAAGGGGTGATCCTGTCAAGCGGCTGGGTGGCGGCCGATCGGCCCGATGACGCTTCTGCCAGGCCGCAGCGCTGGCTTGAAGATCAGCAGGCGCACGATGAGAATGCGCAGGAACTGGCACTGATGCAGGATCTCAGCCAGGGCTTGCGGCGCTCGGTGTATGCCGGTCTGATGCGTCGCAGCGACGGCATATTCACCGATGTGATCTGGCTGGCCGTGCCGTTTTTCGACCGCGGCCACTTTGCCGGCAACTATCTGGCGGCGGTGTCGATGGATCAGGCGCTGACGGCCATGGTGCCAGGCTGGTTCCAGCAGGATCATCGCGTGCAATTGCAGCGCGATGATGCCCAAACCGGCGCGCCGGGCGCCTACCGTGTCGCTTTGAACCTGCCCGGGACCGATCTTTATGCCCAGGTGGCGCAGACGCAAACCCAGCCCGCCACCGTGCCACGCATCTTCTTTCTGGTGGCCTTGCTGTTCCTGTCGGGCATGTTGATGAGTCTGTACGCCCTGCGCCGTGACATTGTCAAGCGGCAACAGGTGCAGGGCCTGCTCCAGGCCCAGGTGGCGCTGCGCACGGCGATGGAAAATTCGGTCACCATCGGCCTGCGGGCGTGGGACCTGAAAGGCAGCATTCTGTATGTCAATGACGCTTTTTGCCGCATGGTGGGTTACCAGGCGGCGGAACTCATCGGGCGGTCCATTCCGTTCCCCTATTGGCCCACGGAGCATTTCGATCATTTGCAGCGGGTGCACGACGGCATCATGGCGCAGGGCACCAGCGGCGAAGGGATCGAGGTGCAGTTCCAGCATCGCGATGGTCACCTGATCGATGTGCTGATCCATGAGGCCCCGCTGAACACTGCCGCGGGTGAGCAGATCGGCTGGATGAGCTCGGTGCTCGACATCAGCGAGCGCAAACGCGCCCAGCGCATGGCGGCGCAACAGCAGGAAAAGCTCGAAGCCTCGGGCCGACTGGTGGCGGTGGGTGAAGTGGCTTCGACTCTGGCACATGAACTCAATCAGCCGCTGGGCGCCTTGAGCAGCTTTGCCAACGGCCTGCTCAACCGGCTCAACGACGGCAGCATCAGCCTGCCGGAACTGTTGCCGGTGGTGGCCCGCATGGCACGGCTGGCCGAGCGCGCTGGCGGCATCATCAAGCGCGTCAATGCCTTTGCGCGGCGCCGCGAGTTGTCGCGCCAGCGGCTCGACCTGGTGCCTTTTTTGCAGCGTGTGCTGACGCCGTTGGGCGATGACGACCGCGTGGCGCCGGCCTGGTCTCTGCCCGGCCATGCCGTCTGGGTTGACGCCGATGAGCTGCTGCTGGAGCATTTGGTGAATAACCTGGTGGGCAACGCCCAGGACTGGGCTGCGCAGGGGGGACAAAAGCCCCAGGTGTGGGTCGGTTTGCAAGTGGATGCGCCGCAGCATCTGGCGGTGCTGACTGTGGCCGACACCGGCCCCGGGGTGAGCGACGAGGCCCAGGCCACCATCTTCAATGCCTTTGTCAGCCGCAAGGAGGGTGGCATGGGCATGGGGCTGGCCATCTGTCGTTCGATCGTCGAAGCCCACCACGGCCGCATCGAGGTGAGCCGCGACCCGTTGCTGGGCGGCGCCCGTTTCACCGTGCAGCTGCCGCTGGCAGAATATGCGCCAGACAAGGAGATGCCATGAGCCAGGCCCGGGTGCACATTGTGGACGACGACCCCGACATTCGCGACGGTCTGGCCTGGTTGTTCGACTCGCGCGGCTTCCAGAGCGCCAGCTGGGACGGCGGGCCGGCTTTTCTGGCGGCGGCGCGTGCCCTGCAGGGTGATTGGGGTCACGCCGTGGTGCTGATGGACATGCGCATGGCACCCCTCTCGGGCAGCGTCACCTTCCAGTTGCTCAAGGCGCTGGGCTGCCCCTGGCCGGTGCTGTTTCTGACCGGCCACGGCGATGTCGGCAGCGCGGTGGCGGCCGTCAAGCAGGGCGCCTGGGATTTCCTGGAAAAACCGTTTCAGGACAATGAGCTGGTGGATCGCGTGCAGCAGGCATTGGCCGCCGCCAGTGCCGCGCAGCAGGACGATGCCGAGACCCAGCGCCTGCGCCAGGCGCTGGCGTCACTGAGCCCGCGCGAGCGCGAAGTGCTCGATGAACTCATCCGCGGCCATTACAACAAGAACATCGCTGACCACCTGGGTATCACGCCGCGCACGGTGGAGTTTCACCGCGCCAACATCTTTGAAAAAATGGGTGTTGATTCGGCCGTTGAGCTGGCGCACAAAATCGGCCGCCTGCAGCCTCTGGGCTGAACCGTGTTCACGGCACAATGCAGCCTGCGCGGCAAAACGGCTGCAACGCATTTGCAACCCGGAGGAATCCTGAAATGAGCAAACCCATCAAACGCATTGCCATCAACACCGGCGGTGGCGACGCGCCCGGCCTCAACGCGGTGATCCAGTCGGTGGTGATTGCCGCCGCCAACCGGGGCTGGGACTGCTTTGGCATTCGCGACGGCTTCAACGGCATTTTGTTTCCCGAGCGCTATTCCGAGGGCGGCGTGAGCCGGCTCACGCGCGAGCGGGTGCGCGGCATCGGCCACCTGGGCGGCACCATGCTGGGCACCACCAACAAGGGCAATCCGCTGCACTTTCCGGTCAGCATGCCCGACGGCAGCGTGCGCGAGATCGACCGTTCCAGTGAAATCCTGACCTACTTTGCCACCCACGAGATCGATGCGCTGGTCTCGATTGGCGGCGACGGCTCGCTGACCATTGCCAACGCCCTGCACCAGAAAGGCCTGCGCGTGGTGGGCGTGCCCAAAACCATCGACAACGACCTCGACAAAACCCTGACCACCTTCGGGTTTGACACGGCGGTGGGTTTTGCCACCGAGTGCCTGGACCGCCTGCACAGCACCGCCGAGAGCCATCAGCGCGTGATGGTGGTCGAGGTGATGGGCCGTTACGCCGGCTGGATCGCGCTGCACACCGGCATTGCCGGCAATGCGCACGCCATTTTGATCCCGGAAATCCCGTTTGACCTCGACCGTGTCGCCGCCAAGCTGCGCGCGCGTGACAGCGAGGGGCGACTGTATTCGATCGTGGTGGTGGCCGAAGGCGCCCAGCCGGTGGACGGGCAGCGCGAGTTGCAGGCGCCAGCCGAAGTGGGCCACGCCGAGCGCCTGGGCGGCATGGGCGAGCGCGTTGCGGCCGCGCTGGCCGAGCGCACCGGCAAGGATGCCCGCGTGGTGGTGCTGGGCCATTTGTTGCGCGGTGGCAGCCCCACGTCGTTCGACCGCTTGTCGGCGCTGCGCTTTGGCGCGGCCGCGGTGCGGGCGCTGGACGAGGGCCAGAGCGGCGTGATGGTGGCGCTGGGCTTGCACGGTGTGGACTACGTGGCGCTTGAAGAGGTGGCGGGCCACATGCGGGCCGTGCCGCTGGACTGCGACACCCTGCAAACCGGGCGCGACCTCGGGATTTGCTTTGGCGATTGAGGCTGGCCCCTTGCTGGTGGCGTGCCTGTGCGCTGCCTGGTGCGACGTCTGCAGCAACTACCGCAACAGCTTCGAGCAGGTGCAAGCCGCGCTGCGGCAAGATGTGCCGCAAGCCCGGTTCATCTGGCTGGACATCGAGGACGAGGCCGACCTGTTGCACCCGCTGGATGTGGAGGACTTTCCCACCGTGTTGATTGCCTTGGGCGATACAGCGTGCTTTTATGGCCCGCTCACACCGCAAGCACAAACGCTGGAGCGGCTGGTGCGCAGTCTGGCAGCAAGCGCGCCGGTCAAGGCGCTGGCCGACCCGCAACTGCACGCAGCGGTGGCGCGCATCCGGGCGCAGTGGCTTACAGCCAAATAACATGATCATCGCTGCCCCCCGTATCCTGTCTGATCCCACGCGTCGGCTGGTGTGTTGAAAACGCCAGACTTTGGTATAAGCGCAACAGCCGCATCGAGCGCCAGTTCCATCACCCAAACCAATCCTGCCGACCATGAACGAAAAATCGCACCAGCTCAAAGACACGGGCCTCAAGGTCACCGGGCCGCGCCAGGCCATTCTGGCGCTGTTCCAGAATGCCGTGCAGCGGCACATGAGCGCGGAGGACGTTTACAAGCTGCTGGTGACCGACAACAATCCCATCGGCCTGGCCACGGTGTACCGCGTGCTGATCCAGTTCGAGCAGGCCGGCATTTTGAGCCGCAGCAATTTCGAGAACGGCAAGGCGGTTTTTGAGCTCAACGAGGGCAAGCACCACGACCACATCGTTTGCCTGGACTGTGGCCGGGTCGAGGAGTTTTATGACGCCGCCATCGAGACGCGCCAGCAACAAATTGCCCAGGCCAGGGGTTTTGCCATCGAAGACCATTCGCTCAGCCTGTATGGCCATTGCACCAAAGCCATGTGTCCCCATAAAAAATAGCGTACTTCCATCAATGCAAATGAGAACTATTATCATTTGAGCTATACTGATGCCGTGTTCACATTCACACGGAGTTTTCATGATTCGATCACTGGGCAAATTTTCCCTGGCGCTGCTGGGTCTGGGTTGGTGCTTGGCGCATGCCGCGCAGCCCGAGCTCAACATTTACTCGGCGCGCCACTACCCCACCGACGAGGCGCTTTACAGCCAGTTCACGCAAGCCACCGGCATCAAGGTCAACCGCGTCGATGCCGACGATGCCGGCATCCTGGCGCGCCTCAAGGCCGAGGGCAGTGCCTCGCCAGCCGATGTGATCCTGCTGGTGGATGCGTCGCGCCTGTGGCGCGCCGAAGTCGATGGCCTGTTTCAGCCCGTCCATTCCAAAGTGCTCGAAGACGCCATTCCCGCCAATTTGCGCGCCAAACCGTCAGACAACGGTGGCACCGCCTGGTTCGGCCTGTCCACCCGGGCACGCATCGTGGTCTATGACGCCGGCAGGGTCGATGCCGCTGACGTTGACAGTTACGAAAAACTGGCCGACCCCAGACTCAAGGGCAAGCTGTGCATGCGCTCGGGCTCGCACCCCTACAACCTGAGCCTGTTCGGTGCCATGACCGAACATCTGGGCCAGGCCCAGACCGAGGTCTGGCTGAAAGGTCTGGTCGCCAACATGGCGCGCTCGCCCAAGGGCGGCGACACCGACCAGATCAAGGGCGTGGCCTCGGGCGAATGCGCGGTGGCGGTCACCAATTCGTACTACCTGGCGCGCTTGATGCGGTCCGACAAGCCTGAGGACCAGAAGGTTGCCGGCAAGGTGAAGGTGATGTTCCCGAACCAGGCCAGTTGGGGCACGCACGTCAACATCGCCGGCGGCGCGGTGGCAAGGCACGCGAAAAATCGCGACAGCGCGATCAAGTTCCTCGAATACCTGGTCAGCCCGTCAGCGCAAAAGCACTTTGCCGATGGCAACAACGAATGGCCGGTGGCCAGGGGCGTGCAGTTTGCCAACCCGGCGCTGCAGGCCATGTCGGGTGGCAGTTTCAAGCGCGAACTGGTGCCGATCAGCGCGGTCGGCATGAACCAGGTCAAGGTCCAGCAAATGCTCGACCGGGTGGGTTTCAGGTAAGTTCGGTCAGCTTTCTGGCAAAGTGGACGGGAATGCGTCGTGCCAAAATACAGACCGGTTTGACCATCTCCACCAAGGAACCCCATGAGCTTATTTGACTGGACCGAAAAAAGCCCGGATATCCTGCGCCAGGGCGGCGTGATCGCACCGGATGAACGCCTGCCCTGGGCTCAAACCACGGTGATGGGCATGCAGCACGTGATTGCCATGTTTGGCGCCACCGTGCTGGCGCCGATCCTGATGGGTTTCGATCCCAACATGGCGATTTTGATGAGCGGCATTGGCACGCTGATCTTCTTTGCCATCACCGGCGGCAAGGTGCCCAGCTACCTCGGCTCCAGTTTTGCCTTCATCGGCGTGGTGATCGCCGCCACGGGCTATGCGGGCCAGGGCCTGAACACCAACATGGGCGTGGCGCTGGGCGGCATCATTGCCTGCGGCGCGCTGTACACGGTGATTGGCCTGCTGGTGCAGGTCTCGGGCACTGGCTGGATCGAGCGTCTGATGCCCCCGGTGGTCACCGGCTCGGTGGTGGCCGTGATCGGCCTGAATCTGGCCGGCGTGCCGATCAAGAACATGGCGGCCAGCAACTTCGACAGCTGGATGCAGGCCGCCACTTTTGTCTGCGTGGCGCTGGTCGCGGTGTTCACCCGCGGCATGGTGCAGCGCCTGCTGATTCTGGTCGGGCTGCTGGTGGCCAGCATTTTGTACGCCGTGCTGACCAATGGCCTGGGACTGGGCAAGCCGATGGATCTGAACGGTCTATTCAACGCCGCCTGGCTGGGTTTGCCCGGCTTTGCCGCGCCGGTGTTTGATTCCAGAGCCATGCTGATGATTGCCCCGGTGGCGATCATTCTGGTGGCCGAGAACCTGGGCCACATCAAGGCCGTGACCGCCATGACCGGTCGCAATCTGGACGTTTACATGGGCCGCGCCTTCATCGGCGACGGGGTGGCCACCATGGTCAGCGGCACTGCCGGCGGTACTGGCGTGACGACTTATGCCGAGAACATCGGAGTGATGGCGGCGACCAAAATCTATTCAACCGCGCTGTTTTTCGTGGCCGCGCTGATCGCCATCGTGCTCGGCTTTTCGCCGAAATTCGGCGCTGTCATCCAGGCCATTCCGCTGCCGGTGATGGGCGGCGTGAGCATTGTGGTGTTCGGCCTGATTGCGGTGGCCGGCGCGCGCATATGGGTCGAAAACAAGGTCGATTTTTCTGACAACAAGAACCTCATCGTGGCTGCCATCACGCTGATTCTGGGCACCGGCGACTTCACGCTGAAGTTTGGCGACTTTGCGCTGGGCGGCATCGGCACCGCCACCTTTGGCGCCATCGTGCTCCATGCGCTGCTGAACCGGCGCAGCACGGCCCAATAAAGCCGCCGGCAGCTGCGCACGAGACGGCGAGCTATACCGCCTGCAGCGCCTGCGCCAGGTCGGCGAGCAAATCGTCGATGTGCTCGATGCCGATCGACAACCGCACCGCGTCTTCCGGGATGCCCGCCTTGGCCAGCTCTTCGGGCGAGAGCTGGCGGTGCGTGGTCGACGCCGGATGCGTCGCCAGCGATTTGGCGTCGCCGATGTTGA